>NZ_JNUP01000069.1:0-64773 GCF_000758165.1 Spirochaeta lutea
CAAGGGTGGGGGGAGGTTTGTAAAAAGTTACAGGGTTTTGCGCACTATCAAAAGTCCTCCTCCTCGATTTCCGAGGCTTGGGCTCGGCTAGCAGCCTCAACCTGAGCAGCCTCCTCCTCCGCAACCGAGGGGTCAACCGCACCGGATTTGGCGAACATCTGCAGCAACTGAATGAAATAGTATAATCTTTTATACACCTCACCCATACGCTGCTTCAGGGGCTCTTCACTCAGAGACTCCAGTTCCTTCCAGTTGATTATTAGCTCATGGTTAGGCCGGTCCAAATCTTCCAGGAGGGATTTGATCCCCTTTCCGAAAGAAATCAGGCTGTTGGCTGCTTCAGCCACAATTTTCTGGGCGCGGATGTTGATCTCCTCCACCATGGTCCGAACCGGTCGCGCGGTTGCTTCGTCCCGCTCAATCACCCTGCCGACCAAACGCTTAAGCTTTTGTCCGATCTCGCCTTCCTCACCCAGACTCTCATCGAAGGCGAGCAGAGTATCCGAAACCTCAAGCACCTTGTAATAATGATCTGACATCTGCTGGCTCAGCACATTCGTCGTCCACTTACCCCGTACCAGGAGCAAGTCCTCCAGCTCCCTCACATCCTTCTTGAAAAAGTCCAGCAGAAAGGCCTTGAGATAGTTAATAGGCACGGTGTACTGGTAGCTCACACCCAGCTTTTTGGAAAAAGACATATTCGCCCGGTCGGTGTAGTACTTTACCCGGGGGGTGACAGGCCCGCCGAAAATCACCTGAATAAGCTTCTCCACCTTAGCTCCGCGTTTTTCCTGGACAATCCTCTGGATAATCTGCTCGGTCTGGGTCTTCAGCCTGTTCAGATACGATTCAACAATCCGTTCGCCGGGGACCCGCAGCACGGGCTTGTAGTAGGGATCCTCGGATACGTGCTGAACCACCAGGGTTAGCACCTCGGCATGGACAATATTCTTTACTATCTGGGTTACCCGTCCCCATCCGGCACGGTTTACCACCTCTACTCCCTTGTAGAGTTTAAGAATTTCAAAAACCGTATCCCAGTCCGCATCCTTGTCGATGGGCAGGGCAACCTCCAGAAAATCCTTCAGGTCGTCGGCAATATACTCCCCGTTAATGGCTTCAAACTTGGGCGATCCGGAGACATCCCCCTCAGAGAGGGTGGAATCAAACTTTTTCAGGGTAAAGTAGTAATCGAACCGCACGAAGTTGGAGAACCGGAGGATCAAATTGTAGGTACTGTTGATCCGTTTCACCAGGTTGGAATCGAAGGATCCGAAAAAAGTCAGCATGTCGTCCTTGAGCTTGCTCGCCAGGAATTTAGGATCCATGGTCTTGGCAAGCTCCCGGATGGCAGGCTCACTCAGGCCGTCCCGGAGGGCAGTCATGGAATCGTTCAGAAAATAATCGATGGTTATCTCACGCAGGGCATGGCTGGACTCAGCGTTTTGCATCAGACTGGATGCGCTGGCGGTTACCTTGTATATCTCGAAAAAGAGCTTCGCCAGCTGGGGCAGGGCCATCTCGCCCTTGGGTTTATAGAACTTGAACCGGAGCTTGCCAAGGTCTTTACCGATTTGTTTCAGTAGGCGCCGTTTTTCCCGTTCGGGATCGTTTCCACCCATAAAAAGCTGAACGATCCAGCCCAATAGTCCGCCGCCCTCGCCGGATTTATCTGATTTGCCATCTATAGCCATGATAATAACCTATGTCAATTATATGGGCTTGTCAATTAACAGTGCCCTGGGTATTCTATGGCCTATGAATAGCCTGGCCCAAGACCTGAACCGGCAGCTCCAGGGCAGTATTGCCGAGCGCCTGTTATCGGACCTGGGGAAACGAATGTTTTTCCCCAAGGGTATCGTTGCTCAATCAGCGGAGGCGGCAGCCCACGCGAAGCGCTTTAACGCCACTGTCGGCATGGCCCTGGGATCGGGACAGCCCCTGATGCTGCCCAGCCTGCAGCACCTGGTTCCCGGTTTAACCAGCCGCGAAGCAGTAGCCTACGCCCCCACCGGCGGCCTTCCGGTGCTCCGGGGTCTCTGGAAGGATCAGATCCTTTCAAAAAACCCCAGCATCGTCTCCGGGGAAGCCATCAGCCACCCCATGGTAGTTCCCGGCCTGACTGCAGGGATCTTCCAGGCTGCCGAGCTCTTCCTCAATCCCGGTGATGTAGTCCTTATTCCGGATATGTTCTGGGGCAATTACCGCCTCGTGATAGAAGGCCGCCGTCAAGCGGTCATCGAGGAATTTCCCTTCTTTACCGCTCAAGGCACCTTCAACCAGGAGGCATTCTCCCAGGCCCTGGAAACGGCAGCAGACAAGACCGACAAAATTACCGTCATGTTGAACTTTCCCAACAACCCCTCGGGATATACCCCCACCCGCCAGGAAGCCGCCGCAATCGTCCAAGCCTTGACGGCCCAGGCAGACCGGGGCACAGACATCCTGGTGATAACCGATGATGCCTATTTCGGGCTCTTCTTTGAACCCGAGTGCGAACGGGAGAGTATCTTCGCTAAGCTGGTAACAGCCCATCCTAGGATTTTGGCCATGAAGATCGACGGAGCCACCAAAGAGGACCTGGTATGGGGCTTCCGGGTAGGCTTTGTTACCTTCGGAAGCCGGGACATGACCCAGCCCCAGTACGAAGCCCTGCTGCAAAAGCTCATGGGCTCCATCCGCAGCTCGGTATCCAGCAGCCCCGGAATAAGCCAACACCTGCTCATTAAAACCCTTCAGGCTCCGGACTACCAGAAGGAAAAATTATCCTTTGAGCAAACCATGAAGGAACGCTACCTGGCGGTCCGCCAGGTGCTGGAAACCCCCGAAGCCCAGGATGCCCGCCAGTACCTGGAGCCCCTGCCCTTCAACTCCGGGTACTTCATGAGCTTCCGATGCCAGGGATTCTCTTCGGAAGACCTGCGCCTGGCCCTTCTGGACCAGGGCATCGGCACCATATCCATCGCCGGCACCTTCCTTCGGATTGCCTTCTCCAGCATCGATGCCCAGGACATCCCCGAGCTATACAACGAGCTTTTCCGCACTGCCGCCCGGCTGGGTGGTACAAACACAACCCAAGGAAGCAAAACCGAACAAGACGAAACCAAGGACCGCCGTTAATGCAGGGGTTCTGGACAAGAATTCTCCGGGGCGGCTTGCGGGCAGGTCTCAAAGTCGCGGCAGGAATTCTGTCCGCGAGTGTGATTCTCGCCGGCTGCGGATCGGATCAAGCCCCTCAAACCCAGGGCCCGCTAATCTTAACCGACAACCCCGGGGTAATTCTGGCAGCTCAGGCCTATAACGCCCTAGGTCAAGACCCCCCGATCCGGATAGAGGTTGCCGAAGCGGCTGACGGCGGATTGGTTCCCCACATGAGAACCATGAGTCCCCGTCCCGACGGCATCATCAGCAATCAGCACCTCTACCCCCAGAGTTTGAGCCTCTTTGCATCGGTAAACTCCCTGATTACATCCCTGAACCGCAGCCCGGCCGATTATCCTCCCCGTGCCTTGGTTATGGATCCTGAAGCCCAAAGCTACGTTGCCCTTCCCCTATCGGCAACCCTGCCTGTAGTGGTCTACCGGAAAAACGATCCCTCTATGGCCGGCCGCCGTCGAATCACCCTGGAAGAACTTGCTGCTCTTGCCCGGGAATATAACACCCTGGAAGACAACCGATTGATACGAGCCGGCTTCCTGCCCACGAATAATCCGGCGTTTCTCTATGCTGCCGCCCAAATTTTCAAGGTTGATTTTAAGGCCTCGGTGCTGGAGCACCGCCTGTCCTGGAACCCTTCTGCCTTTACGGCGTTCACAGAGTTTCTGCGGGGCTGGTTTGATCCCGAAGAGGTCGCCCTGGAACAGCAGCGGCGTTTCGAACAGGAGCTGGCCTATGACCCCTGGCATATCATGGTCAGCGACGGACGCCTGAGGTTTACCCTGACCTCCTTTCAAGAGTACTACAGCATCCCCAGCGTTCTCCGCCAGAACCTGGCATATGCCTGGTTCACCGGCGGACAAAATCACCCTGGAATTCCCCTCTATTCCCAACCGGTATCCGCCTCGATCCTCAAGACCAGCACCAACCAGGACCGGACCCTGAACTTTTTTACCTGGCTATCCTCCCCCGAGGGCATTCAAGCCCTCTACGACCTGTGGATCGATCAGCAGATGCCCGGCCTTTCCTACCTGGGAGGGTTTCCGATCACCCCCATGGGTCAAACAACCTGGGCCAGCACCTACTTCCCCGGGCTGGAAAACCCAGTGCCGGGTCTGGATGAACTAGTATTTTCAGAAATTTTGCCCAGCCAATGGAAAAAGATGAAGCAGGAAGTAATTTTACCCCAGATAATAGCTAATATACGGGCTCCTGAAAATACAAGCACTTCTCAGGATACCCTCATCCAGGAGCTTGAACGCTGGCAGCGGTTGTATCGCCAGGAATAACAGGTATAGTATTGAGTGAGGATTCCCAATGCACGAATTCAATCAACGAGCCCAAACCATTGAGCAGATCATCCTTGACCTGGGACAGCTCATCGTCCCTTGGGCACGCGAGCAACGTCTAGATAAACCAATCTACCGGATCATCCAGCGCTATGCTGCCCGGTTGGGAGAAGACGCAGAGCTCTGGCAGGACCAGTTCGGCGAATTATTGCTGCTCTACCACACCCTGAACCATCCGAACAGGATCAGCATGATCTTGAAGGCAGAAAAGGACGGGGACTTCCCCAGACCCTTTACCGGTGATGAGCTGCAGATGCTGAATAACCTGTTGCATTACCAGTCCCTGATCTGTCGGTTTTACACCCTCCAGGATGAAATGCACCCCGACATCTACCATGTGAGCGAAGCGGTCAGCGGACATGACTATGTAGTAGTCAGTCCCCAGCTCCGGCAGGCAGTAGAGGGAAACAGGACTCTGATTCTGTCCGTCCTCATTCCCGTGGGAATCAGTCCTCCGCCGGCAGACCATCCTCTGGATGCCCCCTGGGAGGACGTTCCCGGGTTTACCCCCCTGGGCCAGTTCGCCGCCTTCGGTACCTATACCGAAAACGATGTGGAGTTTTTCGGCAACGCCCTCGCCGGTCGCAGCCTGAGCCGCAGTCAATTCGGCCCCTTCATCGGGGAACATCTGCCGGAGTGCATCTTCCTCAGCGGGCTGGCGACCCCGACGGCCGATCACCCAGCCATGGCGCAGCGGCTCTATCTGGCAGACTTTACCGTTCCCGAACCGGGAATTGACATCGCCCCGCTGGAAGACCAATTCGAGGTTCAGCGCAGGGGAGACTGGTCCTACGGGCGGGCAACCCTCGCCCTTCAAGAAGCCCAGGACGCCGATAAGGAAGCCCCCCACACCATGGAATTCTTCTACCATAAAAAAAACCGCCACACCATCATCCGGGCAGTGGACCACGATGCCTTTCTCACCCTCATTCAGCTTCTGGGAGTGCAATCCCTGGCGGTCCCTCCCCAGATCGACGCCAGTATGGGCATGATATCAGCCGTCCAACTGCTAATGGACAAACCCTTCCCGGGAGACTACATCGCCAAGGAGTTTGACAGTGAGTTCTAGCACGACCCCATCCTCTCAGCCCATCATCCTTCCTGTTCTGGGCAGCCGAGAAAGCTATACAATAAATCCCGGAAAAATCATCGCCGTCGGCTTGAACTACCGTGACCATGTAAAGGAGAGCCTCACCTTTAACAATGAGGATCTGGATGCTCCCGCTGAACCGGTACTCTTTGCCAAAACCCCCAACGTCCTGGTAGGACCGGGTCAGCCCATCATCATTCCCGAGTATTTAACCGAGTATCACCCCAACCCCCGGACAGATTACGAGGCTGAGCTGGCCATCATCATCGGCCAACCATGTTCCCGCCTACCCTCGGAAGAAGCCCGGGAGGCAATATTCGGATTCACCTGCTTTAATGATGTCAGCCAGCGAAACATCCAAAAAAGTGATCCCTCGGGTTGGTTCCGGGGCAAGAGCCTGGACAGCTTCGGCCCCATCGGCCCCGCAGTGGCTACCCTCGAATACCTTGCATCCCAGAATCTGGACCCTCAGAACCTCGCCATCGCCGCCCGGCTGAACGGCCGCACAGTACAGTCCTCCAATACCAAACACATGATCTTTACCCTGGAACACATCATCAGCTTCATCAGCCGTCATATCCGCCTGGAACCCGGCGATATCATTGCCACCGGCACCCCCAGCGGTATCGGTGCCCTCAACCCCGGCGACACCATCGAAATTGAGATCCAAGGCATCGGCACCCTCTCCAATCCCGTGGACGGCCCGCTAAGAAGCGCATAGCCTGTTGATAGTGCGCAAAAGGTTGTAACATTGTACCCCGACGACACCACCCAGGGGGAACTTATAGGTTGCCCCACTATATCTGGTGTCGTTTACAGGCTTTTGCGCACTAAGGAATTCTCACACTCATGAAGCAAGCCCATCAAACAACGCACTCCCCCATTTTTCCACAAAGAGCCGAATAATCCCCTCCGCCGGGGGTACAATCCTCATCCAGGTGCCGAACACCGGCACAGAACCCCAGGCCCCCGGGCCACATATTAAGGTAAGGAGCAACTATGGATCGCGGATGGACCTGTCCGAAATGCGGATGTCAAGAATACGACCTGGATCAATTCCAGGCAACAGGCGGCACCTTTGCCAAGTTATTCGATGTGCAAAACAAGAAGTTCCGCACTGTCAGCTGTGCCGATTGCGGATTCACCGAAATCTACCGCAGCAAAACCAGCGGCGCCTCAAATATATTCGATTTCCTAACCAACTAGAACGCCCCAGGTACCGGGCCGGCAGTACCGCTGATGCACCCTCGTGGGCTTCATGCACCGGCCACCCGGGCCGGGCACAGCTTGAGGCGATACCGTCGGCCTGCCCCGCCGGCCGTTCCCAGCCCGGGGGAGGCACGCCATTCCAACCCGGAGGCACGCCGTTCCCGGCCCGGGGGGGCACGGCAGAGACACAGAACCGCCGGCGTTCCAGCACCGGCCTGCCCAATCTACAGCCGCGGGAACCCTTACAAGCCCTGGGTAGTGTGCAAAAGGTTGTAACCTACGCCAGATATAGCGTCGTGGATCGGGAGCTAACCCAGGGATAGTGTCGTAGAGGCGAAAAGTTACAACCTTTTGCGCACTAGGAAAAATCAAGCTGCAACTTCCCCGGCCTCCGGGTATACTGGAAGCCATGAAACAGCTCATCGCATTTGTACTTGGACTTTTCGCAGTAAGCCTTATCGGCCTATCGGTTGTCTCGGGATTCGAAATCGGCCCCTGGCTTACCGCCGCTTCGGGCCTGGAAATCGTCAGCCTGCTTGCCCTCTGCTTTGCCCTGACCGCCTTCGGCTTCGGCCTGGCCACGGGGGACTACAGCTGGGTTGACCGCCTGTGGAGCACCGCACCCATCCTCTTCGCCTGGATCTACGCCGCCAAATCCGGCTACGGTCCCTGGACCACCCTGGCAGCCTTTTTCGTATCCCTCTGGGGTGCCCGGCTCACGTTTAACTTCGCCAGGCGGGGCGGCTATTCGGGCAGCGAGGACTACCGCTGGCCGATCCTCCGGGACCGCATCAACAACCCCTGGCTCTGGCAAATCTTCCATCTTTTCTTCATCTGCCTGTATCAGGTGGGGCTCTTCATCCTCTTTACCATGCCCTTATCTATTCTTTCCCAGGCGGATTCCAATGCCCTAACTCCCCTGGGACTCTCTGCAATCCCCGGCCTTCCCCCTGCGGCCTTCCTCACCGCCATCCTTCTCCTGGGGATGCTCGTCTATGAAACCCTGGCAGATCAACAGCAGTGGAATTTCCACCGGATTAAAACCGCATACCGCCAGGGCCAGGACATCTCGGGCCACCCCTGGGAACAAGACGCCCGGGACGGCTTTCTGCACTCCGGCCTCTTCGCGTTAAGCCGGCATCCCAACTACTTCGGGGAACTGGGCTTCTGGTGGGCCATCTACCTGCTCGGCGCGGCCTCCCAGGGAACCCTGCTTCACTGGAGCATCATCGGCCCGGCCATGCTCACCCTGTTATTCATCGGCAGCACGATTTTTACTGAGGGCATAACAGCCTCAAAATACGAGGCATACCGGACCTACCAAAAAACCACATCTCCCATCATTCCCTGGATGGCCGGTTCCCCCCAGGCCCAAACGACCCGGAACAACAATACCTAAATCCGCCGATCCTATGTTCGGCCCCGGACCGCTGAGTTTGCCGGAGTTTGCCGGAGTTTGTCGGCATCTGCCTAAAGCTGCCGGTGTCTACCTAAGGCTGCCGGAGTCGACCGAAGCGTCGGAAGCCACCCGCAGGAATAAGGCCGAGTCACACGGCATAAAAAAAGCTCCCGGAACCTACCGGGAGCTTTTTTTGTGTTAAAACCCATATCTACAGACGGAAGAGCACCTCCACCTGCATTGTGGTAAAGAGCTGCTTCTTCTCCTCATCCGTCAGGCTGCCTGAAGGCGGCATGAGAACCACATCTGCCGGGAAGGTGGCAGCCATGTTAATCTCTCCGAAGAGCAGACGACCGCCGAAGCCCACGGTATACTCCCCTTCCCAGGGAGAGAAGGCACCGAATGCCTCGCCCAGGGTTCCGGGCAGGTTCTGGGTGTAACCGAGGCGTAGATGGCTGGTTAGAACCCGGGCAATATTGAAGCCTACCTCAATGCCGGCGTTCAGCTGACGCTTGGTCTGGCTGCCGATGTTTTTTAGGTCTCCCGCCAAAGCCAGGTTCAGGAAGTTCCAGTCCTCATCGTGCTTGCTGTTGGTCGGGGTCCAAGAAACACCCACCGAAAGGGTCTCAAAGATGCCCTTGGCATCCACCCCGGTTCCCTCGGGATCCAGGAAGAACAGCAGGTTATCCAGGTAGGCCCCTGCACTGAGTTTTCCCAGGGTAAAGAGGGCGCCGATTCCCAACTCAAAGTGGTTGGTCGTTTCTTCCCCCTCGGGAACCCCCATGAACAGGAACTTAAACAGGTCTTCCGGGGGACCGTACTGGAAATCCTCCGCCGTATAATCCAGGGTAAAGAGGCCGCGGTTGTAGTACTTCACATTGGCACCCAAGGCCACCGGGCCCAAATTGAACCCCAGGCCGCCGACTACCCCGAGCTTCCGGACCACCGAAACACCCAGGGGGGTTTCAGGACCGGAGTAGGTGTCTTCGGTCAGGAAGTCCATGGAGAACTCGCTGATGGTAGAAACACCGAAACCCTTCTCGGCGTAGGTTACCCGGGGAATCATGGTCAGGTAGCTGGTACCCTGGGCGAAGTTGTAAAACTCGTAGGTCTCCTGGTAGGTCATGTAATCCTGGATTGCCTGCTTTTTACTTTCCGGGTCCTCGGGATCATAGGGAAAACCGTAATCTGCAGGGTCGAAGGGAACAGTGGCATTCAGAAAATCGTCCCAATAGACGTACTCCATGGGGGCGTCGGGATTCCAGGAACTGTAATCCTCGTAGACATAGGGCAAATCACCCTGGTCCGAGAGCACCCGCTTGGTCAATTCAAAATCAGCTCCGGCGCCGATGACCAGACTGGAATGGTCCAGGTAGCCCAGTCCCGCAGGGTTCAGGAACAGACTGTTCGCATCATCGGCCAACCCGGTGTAGGCCCCGGCCATACCCCGCACCCGGACATCCCCGGAGGTCTGACCCCAGAGAGGCAGGGCCAAGACCAGGGCGAGAACGACTACTACCGCGACCCGGAAGCCGGATTTCTTCGTATGTATCTGTAATTTCATCATGGTCATTTCTCCTTATTCCAGCACGTAGGCAGAGAGGTTATCCACAAAGAACCCCTTGCCGGTGCCCCAGCCGTTGCTGAAGAACCGCAGCTCCACACTGAACCCGCTGTCGGGAAGATCCCAGCCGGACATGGATATGGTTTCCCGGAACCAGCCGCCCTTCTCCGCTATGTCCTGGGGTCCCCACCAGGAGGTAAAGTACCGGGTACTTCCCCATGGGTCATCAGGAACGACCTCCAGCTGAACGTAATCATAGTATCCGTAATCCAAATCCTTGAAGCGGTCGAAGCTGAGTACCAGGTTCTGGTTATCGGTAATCGCCTGGGCCTCGGTATCGCTGAGGCTGAATAGAACGGCGCTGTCGTAGCGGTTTGCTTCGTAGGGGGATTCAAATCCAGGCTCCGCACCCAAGCCGAGTACCCATCCGGTGGAATCATCAGGGGACGGGGGAACCTGCGTCCCACTATTCAGGGTGCCCAGGTACCAGTTGCTGTCCCCGGGTTCTGTGAGCAGGTTGAAGCCGTCGAAGGTCTCATTGTCTAGGATAGTCGTAATCGGATAGCCCCGGTAGTAAGTCTCGGTGTACTGGTAGGAACCGCCCTGGACGGAGAAGCCGATCCAGGTATTGGCCGAACCTGGGATGTGCACCAGCTGGGAACCTCCTGAGGTGTCCACATACCAGGGATCACCCGAAGGTTCAAATATGATGCGCCATGTCAGCTTGCCATTGTCATTTTCCGAGGCATTCGAATCATCCAAAACCGGAGTACTCCAGGGAACGCCATCTACCTGGACCTGGGTAAATTCTTCACCCTCTCCAGGACTGTATACTAATGTGTACTCCTGACCGCCCCAACTCTCCTCGGCTGAGAACTTCAGTCCAGGCGTGGGCAGGATAACCGGGGTGTACTCATAGTCATGGCCGGGATTGTTCTCATCGTAATAGAGGCCGGTAATCTTCGAGCGCCCGATTCCCCGGGGCAGGGAGCTCGGGAAGGTAAACTGGCTTGCGCTGTAATCATTGGGCCTAACCGCTGAATAGGCACTCTCGGTCCTGACGGTATGATAGGTATAGGCGTCTTCGGAGTGGGCATAGCCGTCGGCCACCATGACCTCCAGGGCATCAACGTCCTTATTCGGATCATAGTCCCAATTATAATTAGGATCATCGGTCTTATCCCCGTCCAGACGCTCGGGCCAGAGTTCAGGAACGATGTAGTTCCGGGCCAGGTAGCCCAGGTCAAATTCCAGAACCACCGGATCGCTCCCCTCAACATAAAAGACCGCAGGATCAATCCGTTTTCGTGCGGCGGGGTAAAACGAAGCGTCGCCGCCGTAGCCGTAATTATCTCGCGCGGGCATGAGCCGCAGCCACAGGAACAGGTCCGTGGGCAGAGAAAGGGGCACGCCGTCGGCTTCCTTTTTCGCCACGGTTTCCTGCCAGGTTTCCCAATTCAGGCTGACCTCGGCACGGATAACCCGGCCTTCTTGGCTCAGAGCCACTGAATACACCCCCTCGGCACCGGATATTCCATCCTGGTACTCAATGAAGTCGCATCCGCTTACCAATAAAACAGCCGCCGCCAGGGCGCCCAAAACTAGGGCGCGGGCGGATATTCGTGTACGTTCCATACTCTAAGTATACCCCCGGGCCATGGAATTTTTCCTGAGTCAAGAACTTTTTCCGGTCAATCTTCCAGGGTGATTCCAAGGCCCGTGTACTCCCCCCGCCCCCTTACTGTATACAAAAAAATACCATGGCCTACCGATCCCTATATAACCAAGATTGGTTAGCCCCAAGCAGGCTCCCCGGGGAATCTTCAACTTGCGGCGCCCCATGGAATAAGGTACAGTAGTGCTCTAAGCCAGAATCCACATAAAGGTATACGCATCATGACTATAGGATATAAATCTTTCGTCCTAAAACCGGTTTTCTTAGTGCTTCTGCTTGCAACCGCGGTAATCATGCCAAGCTACTCTCAAACCGCTGTCCCAGGCCAGACTACCCTCGAAACGGACAGCTCCGGCAGCGATGCCTCACCGGTCACCATTGCCTCCCTGGACGACCGGCTGAACCTCGCCAATACCCTGCCGGATTACCTGGTAACCCCCGGAGACACCTATGCCCTGAGCATGGCCGCCGGAGGAGGCATATCCAGCGGCCTGAACCGCTTGGAACTCTTTGTTGAAGAAGATTATACCGTCAATATGGCCTTCCTCGGCCAGGTTAACGGCCGGGGAAAGACCTTCTCTCAATTGAAGCAGGAAATTCTCGGCATCGTCCGGCGCGCCTACCCCCAAAGCAGTCCCGCCCTGGTATTAACCGGCCTGGGAAACTTTGAAGTCACCCTAAAAGGAAGCGTCACCAGCGCAGGGATTATCCGGGCAGACGGACTCACCCGGCTCTCGGCTATCCTCAGCTCCCGGCTGCTGCCCTACTCCAGCAACCGGAACATCACCATTACCCATCGAAACGGACAAACCAACCAGGCCGATCTCTTCCTCTTCAGCCGTACCGCAGATCCGGCCATGAACCCCTACCTGCGCCCGGGCGATGAGATTGTAGTACCCCGGGCGGATCGCAGGGTCACCATCTCCGGCAGCGTATACCGTCCGGGCACCTACACCCTGCTGCCCGGAGAAACCTTTGACGACCTGATTCACCATTACGGCGACGGCCTGCTTCCCCAGGCCGATCTATCCAACGTTACCAGGACCCGCACCCAGGAACGGGTGACCAGGGATTATCTTGATCTCTCCAATCCCTCCGCCCAGACTGCCCTGGCCATTATTAACCAAGATGAGTTTGTTATCCCCTCCCATGAGGTAAACCAGGATCTTTACTACGTTGAGGGAGCCCTGGACGTCTTAAAGATTGAAAACGAGGGCCAGGAGGTGCTCCGGGCAGAGAGTACGGAAGGCACAGCCAAACCCTGGTACCGGCAATCCCGGCGGCTCATCACCGGCCTCTCCCTGCAAGACGTGGTCCGAAGTATCTTCCCCTATCTAACCCAGGATGCCGCCCTCAAAGACGCATACCTGTTAAAGAGCCAGGCCGAGGAGCCCCTACCCGTGGATATTCCTGAGGTGCTGGTCGGAAAATTCGGCCAGAACATTACCATTGAGCCTGGAGACCGCCTGGTTATCCCCTACGCCCAGACCTTCACCGTTCTCGTCCGGGGAGCGGTAGAAACCTCAGGACTGGTGAGCGTCAGCGGATACACCCGGTTAAGCGATGTTATATCGTCCCACCTCTTGGAAACCTCCAGCACCCGGAACATCCTGCTGGAACGGGCAGACGGCACCCGCCGTACCCTGGACCTCTTCCAGTACACCCGCTACGGTGACGTCACCCAAAACCCCTACATGCTCCCCGGGGACAGCATCACTATTCCCCGGGCGGAACGAAAGGTAACCATCTCCGGCAGCGTATACCGTCCGGGCACCTACACCCTGCTGCCCACAGATACCCTGACCGATCTCATCGAGCGCTATGCAGAGGGAATGCTGGACGACGCCGACCCGGTCAACGCCAGCGTCATCCGGAACAACCGGGAGCAGATCAAAGAGTTCATTAACCTGTCCATCGGCCAGGAGATAAACGCCATCCCGGTATTGAACCTGGACGCATTTACCATTCCCAGCGTGAACGTCCGCCAGTCGGTATTCTTCATCGAGGGAGCCCTCAGGGCGGAGCGCCTGACCACCACGGAAAGTTCAGACGCCCGGGTAACCGCAGCGGGCCTGGAGCCCTGGCTCCGGGAACGGAAGGACTTTATACCCGGAACAAACCTCCAGGACGCGGTGCGCCAGGCCTATCCCCTCCTGGCCCAGCAGGCCGCCCTGGGCGAAGCCTACCTGGTAAAAGCATCCTCGGACGAGCATATTCCCGTTAACTTTATTGAAATGCTCCTGGGCGAAGGCGGCCGTACTATCACCATCGAACCCTACGACCGTCTGGTTGTCCCGTACCGGCAGTTCTGGGTGAATGTCCAAGGGGCGGTAAACAGCCCGGGATTCATTCCCTTCGTCGAGGGCCGGGGCGTGGACTACTACATCGATGTTGCCGGGGGTGTAAATCCCCAGGCAGGCTCGGGATCCTACGAGCTGCGCACCTCCGGGGGCGATAAAAAGAAACCCGGCGAACCCGTGCAGCCCATGGACACCGTCCACGTCCACCGCAACAATGTTAACGCTAGCATCGGCCCCACCCTGGGAACCATCGGCACCGTCCTGGGCATCGTAGGATCGGTACTGTCCCTGGTTACCACCATAATCAGCCTAGCAAATCCGTAATCAGCCCGAGCAACTAACCCGGGGTGCGGCTGCCCGGAGTTAGCGGCTGCCCGAAGTTGACATTGCAAGGCAACGGCAGCCCGAGGTTGACATAGCAGGGCAGCGGCTGACTGGGGTGCGGCCAAGCCCGGGCCTCCCCAGACCCACAACCTTGGACAGCCAATCCTTGTCCGGGACAGGCCCATCACGGTCAAGCCCGCCGAGGCGCGGGCTGCCCGGGGTGGACATTGCAGGACAACGGGTGCCCGGAGTACACAACAGATCACCGGGTATTTCACAGAGACCGGGCAATAACTACCTTGTTCCGCCCGGTTTCCTTCGCCCGGTACAGAGCAGCATCCGCCCGGGCAACCCATGCATCAATCACCTTCTCATGGTACTCCCGGGTTTCGGCCTGAAGCTCCGCCACCCCCATGCTCACCGTCAGCCGAAAGCCGAAGATAGCCTCGGACTGCCCCTCCACCAGGCGGCGCAGTTTTTCTGCTAGCCGGCCGGCCTCGGAGCCCGGTATCCCCGGTGAAATTATGGAGAACTCCTCTCCCCCGTAGCGGCAGGGAACGTCGTGGGCCCGCAGGTTGTCCTTCAAGAGCCCGCCGAGCCCCCGGAGCACATCATCACCGGCCTGATGCCCCCGGCGATCGTTCACCGCCTTGAAAAAATCTATATCCACCATAATCAGACTCACCGGCGACCGGTACCGCAGGGATCGCTGAGCCTCAGACCGGATCTGCTGGTCGTAGAACCGCCGGTTGTACAGCCCCGTCAGGGCATCCACATTCGCCGCAGCGTGCATCTGATCCCGGGACTTGTTAATCAGCCGCTTCAGACCGAAGATCTCCTCCCGCATCCTGCCGCCCCCCGCAGCCTCATCTAACAATCGCGCCATCCGATACTCCAGAAGCAGGGTGTCCTGGAGAAGCCGGGAGAACTCATCATCCTCACCCCGGCTATCCTGTTCAATATACACCAGGTTGAATGATCCTATGGTGATTCGATCGCCATCGCAAAGGCGTTCTTTTTGTACGGCCCTGCCATTCACCCGGGTACCATTTCTGCTTCCCCGGTCTATAATCCACCATCTGCCCTGGTCATACCACAGCTCTCCATGGTGCCGGGACACCGTAGGCTCTTCCAGAACAATATCGGCCTCGGGATTCCGGCCAAGGGAATACCGCCGATCCTTCTGCAGGGTCAGTTTTTTATCCAGGTAGTAGAGTCTGTAAACCATGATGTCCATCCCCCTAATTATAACTAAATAACTCGTTCTTTCTCTTGATATTCCCATACCCGGAAACTAAACTTTTTATATTACATTAAAAGTTTTAGGGGAGCACCTCTAAAAGCCTAGTATTGATTCCATAGGAAAAGTGGAAAGATTTTGTAGCATCTGCGAACCACCGAAATCGAATTATGTAAGCATCGCAAAGAATCTTGACAGCACAAAATATAGGAAACCAGGCAGTTTTAGAGGTGCCAAGGTAATTTATATGAAAAAGTACGTCTTACTGGTGATTATTATCTCCGGATGGATGATCCCGGCATATCCGGAAATCGTCCGGGGACGTATTGCCTGTTCAGACACCGATTTGCTGTACTCGGTAATACTGGCCGACCGAAGGGAACTAGGCCCCTATCGACCACAGGATGCCGCCTTTGAAATCTCCCTGCCCCGGGGCACAACCTCGGGCACCCTGATCTTCCACGGATTTGAAGAAGGCATTCAATCATTCTACGCGGACATCCAGCGGCCCTTTACCCCCCAGGACTATTTCCAAGCATCCTACTCCTTCCGAGTTCCCAGCGGCGCCGAAGCGGTGGACCTCGGCACCCTTCGGATGGGCATCCTGCAGTTCCGAATTCAGCAGAGCGAAGAAACAGCGGCTCAGACCACCACCCTCCAGCCCGGTACCCCCATCCAGCTTGCCCTGCTCAAAGACGGCTACCCCACCTCGGTAAGCAGGATCATTCCCCTGGAACAGGAGTTTACCATCCGCTACCTGGTCTGGCCCGGTGCAGCCTACAGCCTGGCCTTTCTGGACCCCGAGGCAAGCCAAGCCTCCCGTCAGATAATTCAAAGCCAGAGCATCCGGGTAACCCAGGACTGCACGGTCCGCACGGTGTATTGGATTTATTAACCAGGGCCAGGGCATTATTGAAGACTGCGAGGTCACCGAACCCAACGGTAGCGACTTCTACTATTATTCCCTCAGCATCGGGGATGATGCAATCTTCCATTATTTCGAATAGGTTGAACGAATAATACGGATAAGGGCAGCTAGAAGAGCTGCCCTTTTTTTGTCGCAACGAAATGCAGTAATCCCCAAAAAATACGCATATTTGACTTTTCATTGAATCAATATGAAAGGGGGGGTATAATTACAGAAAGCATATTCATTTCGACGAAGGAGGCTTTGATATGAAGCGCATTGCATTAGCCGTATTCATGGTTCTTCTCCTGGCAGGCGGGCTCAGCGCCCAGCAGGAGACATGGATTGACACCTCAGGATTGCCCCGGGGCATGCTCATTGATGTAACCCAGGGACTCATGTACGACGAGTGGGACATTATCTTCCGGTCCCCGGCGGAGCTGTCCAACTACTCCGGCATCGGGGTGTACACCGCCTACGGCAACTACGACGACCCCGGGTACACGGTAAATCCCTTTTCTACCACGACCGTAAACACGGGGAATTTCGGTGATTTCCAACTTGGATTCACCACGGATATTCTGGGCATGCGGGCAGGTATTCTGGGAGGATTCACCCGGACCACTATCGGTAAAATCACTATCACTGAGGACTTGACACCCTCGGTAAACCCCACCACTAACTGGCAATACAATAGGACAGTAAATGCCGACGGAGAGCCCGACGGAACCGCCGACTACAGCTATACCCAAGCCATAGATGTTTCCAACTTTAGTCAGAATCACTCTAACAAATGGATCCTCGGACTGGACCTGGGCCCCATCGGTGCCAGCCTGCTCTTTAGTCACAGCGATGTCCGGGAGTTTATGGGCGGAACCACCTCCTACACCTGGACCAAGGGATCAGACAACGATTTTACCACCCCCAATGACCAGATAACATCCTTTACCACCGAGTACGGCGGTAATGAGGGGAAAAACGTTGTGGTAAGCGATACCGGAAGTTGGGATCTCATGATTTTAGGGGATCTGCCCCTGAGCCTCTTCGGGGAAGGAACCCCGGTTACCGCAAGCCTCGAGATTGGCTACGAACCCAACAGCCCCAGCGATATGCCGGTTACCACCACCCTGACCACTACAAACGTTACCGGGGCTGCCAACGCCGAACAGAACAGCACCCTGACAGTAACCTCCAGCACATTAGATCTCTTGGGCGACGCCAAAACATTTGGAGGTAACCCCGGTACTATTCCTCCTCCAGTTGAGTGGATCGATAGTATATTCAGTGTTGTGGATGCTACCCGGGACGAGGCTAGCCTTCTTGCCCTTGCTGATAGTGGTCTCGCTAAACAGCGTGCCCAGAATCCCGCCGAGTCAGCCGGAGGCACCTTCAGCCTGGGTATTAATGCCAAAATGGATCCCCGGTTCTCCCTCTCGGAGATTGTGGCCCTGCGAACCCGGGCCGGTATCGGCTACTCCATCGCCAGCGGCGAAACCACCACAAATGAGTCCTACAGCATCAGCCTGGATCTAGCCAACGGCGCAGCGGACCTTTCCAGCTACACAAATAGCAGTACCAAGACCGCCAAGGATACCATTATTACCAACACCTTGAATCCCGAACTTGCAGGTATTTTGGAATTTACCACAGCCAACGACCGCCTGGCTCTGAGCACCGGGCTGGTATACCACCCTACCTTCGAATTCGAGGCAACCACAAAGGCGAATGAGGTTACCACCACCAACTACAGCTGGACCGATGCCACCAACACCGATCCCGATGCTGTAGCAGCCACCACTGCAAACAATATTGAAACTCGAGCAGCCCAGGGAAGCGCGGTTGTAACCGAAACCACTGTCTTCGCCGATAAAGATACCCACAACACCTACGAGCAAACCCTGACCATTCCTGTGGGAGTGCGCCTGGACATCGTACCCCAGAAGTTCCAGCTCTTCGGGGGCTACCGCTTGGACCACACCGCAACCACTCATGTGTACACCGCAGCAGGTTCTACTACCACAACGGTAACTACCGTAAACAATGTCGCCGGCACCACGGTAAGTCCCGATCCGGCGGATACTGCGGTTAGCACGACCAAGGATGAGGTAACCACCCAAAAGACCACCAGCACCTGGACAGGCTCCATGGACTTTATGCTCCGCTGGATGCCCCTGGAGAACATGACCATCGACCTGATCGGTACCGGGATTATGAACGCCCTGAATTTTGATTTTCTCGGCGGAAACACTGGGAACAATGTGAACTTCGATAGAATTCTCTCTAACCTCCGACTGAGCGTTTCCTTCCGCTTCTAAGCAGGGTTCTTAGAGAACACGGAAGACACCAACCGGCAGAGCAATCTGCCGGTTTTTTTTGTCGTGTGCAAAAGGTTGTAAACAACACCAGATATAGCAGCTCCAGCCGAGGGGCACACCACAGGTAGCGGCGTCAGCACCGAAAGTTACAACCTTTTGCGCACTAAGCAAAGATTTTGGATCTTCCTGAGTGTTATAGATACCTGGACCTTGCTCCGCAAACCAGGGACAGCCGCCCCCCAAGGAATGCGCCTAGGAGCCGGACTGGTAGGTGTAGGAAGCCGGGGCCTGGATGGTTTGCAGAGATTCCAATGCAATACCGGTGAGGTGCTGGGCCTGCCAGATTTGGGACAGGATGCCCGGCAGGGATAGACTGGGAACGGTCATGGTGATGCGTTCCCGGGCGGCATTGCTGGTGCGGGAGCCGGGGAGCAGGCTGTGGGGGCCCAGGCGGGAGTACCGGGCGGTGGTGGCTCCCGGAGCGCCGGCGGACATGGCGGCCTGGACGAAGGCCGAGCCCTTGCCCTCCTCGCAGATGAAGCTGACCTCGGATCCGGCACCCCGAATCTGCAGGCCCTCGCTGCCCGGGGAGCGTACCCGGCGGCGCCAGGCGGTCCCGCCGTTGAGCTGGTCCAGGGTGGCGATGATCTGATCCAGGCTGGCGGCACGGCTCTGGTAGCCGATCTGTACCCGGGTATCCGGTAGGGCCTGGTAGACCGGCACGGCGTAGAGAAAGCCCTGGCCGGGACGGTTGAGCCGGGCGATTTCCACACACTGGCTGATTACGGCTTCTTGATCCATCTCGGGAATCAACACCTGGACTATTTCCTTATCGTTGGGAACGGTAATCCGCAATAGGCCCAGGCGATCCCGGAAGCCGGTTCCGGCTCCCAGAGTAACCAGAGGCACGGAGGTTCCCAGATCCAGCATGACCCGGGCAAGACGTTCCCCGCTGCCGGGCATGGACAGAATACAGGTGAGCAGGCTCAGACCGCCCAGACTCCCGGGCAGGTGCTGCACCGGATCCGGGCGGCCGGCAGCCCGGGCTGGGCCGGTTTTGTCGGCTCCTGGGGCGGTTGCGCCGGGTCCGGGGGGGCCTGGGTTTTGGAAGGCATCCGTATTGGGGGTCTGGGGGGATTGGGCGGAGCGACCCGGGGCCCGGTCGGCAGGTTCTGCAGGGGCTATGGGGCCAAGCGCCCCGGCGGAGGGAACATCCAGGGGAAGGTACTCCTTGGCGTGTTGCAGATAGAGGCTGCCCCGGCCGGGGATGGAGAGGTCAAGGTGCTGGTAGAGGCCGGCCAGGAGGTCGGGGCTGTCCTGGGGTTTGAGGATGCAGGTGAAGACGTCCGAGGGACTGTCATCCAGGCGGGATAGTACGCCGGGCAGCAGGCGGCGCTTATGCACCCGCCGGCGGACTACCCTGCCGCTTTGTTGGTAGAGCAGGTGAATCCCCCTGGAACGAAGCCAGGATGCGGCCTCGGATCCGGCCCGGTGGTTGGTAAAGAGGGTCAGGCGGTGGACCGGGGAGGGCTCGGGGAGCTGGGGGGCAAGGGAATCAAGCATGGGGAACCTCCTCGGTTTCTGCCAGGATGGCGCGGCGGCGGATCCGGGCCAGGATTCCGTAGAGCAGAACGGTAATGACGGGGCAGAGGGAGGCCAGGGCCAGGATGCCGAAGCCGTCGGAGACCCCGAGGGCGGTGCCGATGCCCAGACCGAGGGAGAGGACCAGAGGTACTGTTACCGGTCCGGTGGTAACACCCCCGGCGTCCCAGGCGATGCCGACGAAATCATCCTCGCTGAAAAGGGTCAGAATCAGGGCCAGGCCGTAGCCGGGCAGCAGCAGGTTCAAGAGGGGTATGGCGTACACAATCCGAAGCACCCCCAGAACCAGTCCGAACCCCACACCCAGAGAGACCACGGCGATAATCGCCTTGGCCCGGAGGGTACCGACAGTCATGGTTTCCACGGTTTTACCCATGGCCGCCAGGGCGGGCTCAGCCAGGGTGGAACCGTAGCCCAACCCGAAGGCGAAGACCAACACCACCCCCAGCCCCCAAACCGCCGGGGGCAGCCCCAGGGGAATCTGGGCGGGTACGATGAGTTCGTAGAGCCCCAGGGAACGGTTATGATTCTCTTCCCGGTAGGGGTATACCTCCGTGCCCCCCGCACCGTGAATAATAACGAGCTGCTGGGGCTCGCCCTGGGGGGTGTAGCCCCGGACCACTGAGGTCTCGTCGAAATTACGCAGGGTACGCTGGACCGCCGGGGCCGGATCAAGCTGCTCGGGCAGACGCCGACCGATCTCATCACCCAGGGGCGAGAGCCCCAGAAGAATTCCGCTGGTAACCAGGACAAGCCCGAGGAAGGAAAGCACAATCCCCAGAGCCACCTCGTCCAGGTAGCGGGTCCGCTCCCGGAGCACCAAAAACAGCAGCAGACTCAGCACCCCCGCCAGGGGCAGGATGGCCCGGGCGGCTCCCCGGAGTTCCGTGCCGAGCAGCCCCAGGACGGCGCCACGGCTCTCCGCCGATTTGGGAATTGCAGCAGGGCGGTCGGCATACTGAGAGGATTCGCCCGGCGAATTCTGGGTTTGGGTTTGGGTTTGGGATGATTCCAATGCCAGGGCATAGTAGTGCCGGCCCTGGGGGGTACCCCGGTTTTCCAGGAGCTCGGGCAGCCGGTCCGAAGAAATAAGCCGGACCCGGCCGTCGAGAACCCCTTGAATAAAATCCTCCTCGGTGGAGGGGGCGGGCATGCCGGGGGAAAGGGCCAGGCCGAAGATGAGCACCGCCAGAACCGGCAGGGCGGAGGCCAGCATGACAACCCCAAAGCCCCCGGCGCTGCCCTGACCGGAGCCCCGGAACCGGGAAACCCCCATACCGAGAGCCAGAATCAGGGGGACGGTAACAACCCCGGTGGTAACCGCCCCGGAGTCCCAGGCAAGGCCCACGATCTGATCGCCCCCGGGCTGCCGGGCGGCAAACCAGGAAAGCACCAGAACCAGAGGCATGAGAATCACCACAAAAGGCTTTAAGGAAAGGAAAAAATAGAAGCGCAGCATCCCCAGGGCAACCGCCAAGCCCACCCCCGCTCCGATAACCAGGGACAGCTCCAGGGAGTAGCGCTCCAGGAGGGCGAAAAGGAGGGGGGAATCCCAGGGGGTAATAGCGCTGCCCGCGGTCCGCAGGGCCGAGATGGCAGGCTCGGCCAGGGTGGCCCCCACACCGAGCACCAGGGAGAAGGCTAGCACCGCCGCCAATCCGCCCCGGACCGGCAGAGTCAACCCGATGCGCTCTCCCAGGGGCATGAGGCCCAGGAAGATGCCCTCGAGAAAGAGGGTAAGCCCCAGAATGACGAAGCCGAGTCCCAGGGCCAGGAGCCCGGCGTTAACCAGGGGGGCCCGGAAAATGAGCACCTGGAACACCAGGAGGTAGGCGACGATAAAAAAGGTGGACCGAATCTGCTCGGCCAATTTGGTCCGCAGATAGGTGCCCACCATTCGAAGCGCCACAGGGGGCGCTATGGAAATTCGGTTCATGGTTACCTGCCAAAATGTTATGCGCATATCCTCGTTGCGCCGGTACCTACGAGCCGGAGGCCGGTGCCGGCCAGAAATACCCTAGAGCCTCACTGCGCACTAGGCATTCTGTTTAAGTTCGGCCTCATTGTACACTCTTCAGGGGGTATGGGCCAGAGGATGGTGGTGAAGGTAGGTTGAGTGAGGAGGCTTCCTCACTCCAGGGTGGGAATAGAGTCGATATCGCGTTTGAACCACTAATTTGCAGCTTGTCTCATTTTCATTTGATCATCTATACACCAATATTGGTTACTAATTTTCTCTACCACCGTACCTCGAGATCAAACACAAAGAAATGGCTCAATCTGGATTCCCCGGATATGAGTCCAGCATTGGTAATGGATTCCAGGGTGTAACCGATCCCTGACGTAAACTGAGGAAGACGAGGCTTGAAATCCGAGTCGGGAGCCTTGGCTGATGCCCCGGACTTCTGCCACGGAGGACTAGTCAGGTCCAGATCCCAGCGGGCGGTGATGCCCAATTGACGGGTGTACTCCAGGATATCCTGGGTTAAAAATCGGGTGTATGGTTGGCCGGTGGGATCGGTGTAAGGGGGCTGAAAGGTGGCAGTTTTTCCCTCGGAGCCGCCGTAGCCGGGATCAAAGATGGTACCAGTGGCCGTTGCGGGATCAATGTCTTGACCGGTGCTGGCATTTCCGTGGCGGTGCTGCTCCAGGCTCAGGCCGAGACGCAGGCCGGTTAGCGGTTCAGCGTCCACGGCGAGGCGGAAGCGGTCCGAGTTGGGAGGCAATCCCGTGGCCATATTGGAGCCTGCGTGGGTATAATTGGTGTAGTTCATGTTGGTCAGCCATGCTTCGGTTTGACCGGGGGTATCCGGATTACGGTGGGAATACATATAGGGCATGACGGCGGTATAGTCGAAGGCAACCCGGCGCAATACCGGAATGTTCACAGCTCCCGGTGCCCACTGGATACCGGTTTGAAGGCTTAGCTTCAGTTTCGTATTGAAATTAAACTTCACTACCTCGTTAAAATCCACATCATCCGCGAATACCTGGAAAGGAAGCCGCAATCCGAGACCGGGATGGAAGGTTGCCGACACTCCGAGCAGGGAGTTATCGCTAAACCCTACAATACCCTGAGATAAAAAGAGACTGGAAACAGGCACGAAGTAACCGGGTTCGAATCGCTCACCATAGACCACAGTCTCCCAGAAACCGAGCTCCAGCCAGGGCAGGATGCGGGCGTTTACGCTATGCATAACGGTGTGTTTACCGCTGCCCCTGCCAGCGCCGGTATTGGTGGTGGCGGTTATTGGTCTGTAGGTAAAGTTATACTCGAAGGTGGGAGTTCGCCACACGTAGCCGAAGCGGATACCGAAGGGGCTTTGGGGGCTGAAGATAATTCCGTCGTGGTCGAAGGGACCAAAGCTCGATCGGGTGATGCTGGCGTAGGCATGAAGACTAGGGCTTCCGATGGTCAGATGGCTGGTTACCTGGCTCAGCGCCCAGAGGGTTCGGTCGCCAAGGGTAATATTCGCACCATCGTTAATCCAGTCGCGAGTATGGCGCTGACCTGCAGGAAGGGCATGACCATCCGCACGGTCCACAAGATTCGGGTAGATGCTGGCACTCAGGTGTACAAGGTCTGCAATGGGCCAAATGATCTGGCCGGCAGCACCCGTTACGGAAAAGTACTGGTTCTCATCGCCCCGGGCGAGACGCTGCTGGGTAAAGCCGATAAACCGCAAGGGAGCAACCGGATTAAGCAGTGCATCTTTATAGTACGCCATCCGCTGTAGTATAGCGGGGGGAACCGACCCGGCGACCGGCTGAGCCCCCTCCAAGGCATCATTCAAAAGCCGAACAACATCCTGGGCTGCGTAGGGTCGCATCTGGGGCAAGGGATCAATAAAGCCCGCAAGCTCCCAATCCCCTAGATCGTCATAGATGGGATCAAATACATCAGAAAGGTTTTGCGCAAACCCGCCTGCAGCAGACAACAGGATAAGGAGTACCGTAAACAGCAGATAAAGCAGCGATCGTTTCATGGACATGAAGATAGCACACCCGAGTGGCCCTTAACAAATACCTTTTACGTACTATACGGTTATTTCACCATCCCAATAATCCACCTCACCAGACCTCCTACATCGGCCTGCATGCCCAAGCTCCACTCAAACCCCGCCTCGCTCAGCCCCTCCTGATGGCCGGCGTTTTGCAGCCAGGTTCCAAAAAAACCGGCTTCAACCTGGAGCCAGGGTAGGACATCAGGAGCAGCGGTTAATTCCAGGCCCAAAACCTGACCGTACTCGGGAATACCCGTCGGGGTCCGCTTTGCCGCCGGCTCTACCCCACGGGCATAGGGTGTGCTGAGAGAATTCTGGCCCAGGGCACGGTGCTCAAAGCTCAGTCCGGCGCTGCCCCAGGCAGGCAGACGGTAGTCCAGCCGGGCGTACCACACATTGCTGTCCGGACCGTACACAAAACCCAGGGGCAGTTGAACCACCTGTCCGGATTTATAGTTGGAAAGTACCCGCCGCCGCCAGGCGAAGGTCTTGAGCAGATTTTCGGATATGTATAAATACGGATCGGTGTGAAAATACTCAACCGTCAGCTCCAGGTCGCCGGCACCGACATCACCGATTACCAACCCAAGAGGCAGTAATCCCGTACCCCCGGCCACCCACCCGGTTGCGTTGGGAATGGAGGTCGCATTGTATTTTTCTATTTCGTATGCCGTCTGAATCTGATTGAACATGAACTGCCCGTAGAGACTTACCCAAGGCAGGGGCGCAATGGACAGATCCAAACCAAAGAGGCTGGAGGCAGGCTTCCAATCGTAGTAGTTATGCATAATCATTACCGGACTAAGAAAACGGAGATCCGGATACGCCCCGCCCCACATGAGTCCCTCGGTAATACCAACCGTTGCCCGGTCAAAAATACCGAAATCAAAACGGTGGATGAACAGGGTCTTCGAATCCACCAGCTCGTTTTTTCCAAGATTATCCGATGTCGCGGCGGGCCAGACGGCCAGTTCTGAATCTGAAATGTAGGGGTCAAAACCGATAGCTGCAAAGGTGTAGGTAAACTGGGACCAATACAGGGTAAAGCGCAGATGATCCAGGTACTCTGGGGACCGGCTCACAAGCAGCTTACTCCGCGCCCCAGGTCCAAGGGTTAGGTCGCCCCGGCCCAGCACAAGCTGCCAGTGCTTGCCCCCAGCAGCGCCGTAAGCCAAAAATGGAAACTGGACATCATAAAAGGATAGGTCACCGTAGATATTGCTTGCTGGAGCATGATCCTCCACATACCACCGATCCGGCTTTAGCTCGAACCGGGCATCTATGGCAAAGGATACCAAGCTTCCATCGACAAATGCTCCCATATCCAGCAACACAGGGCTGGTCCGTTTGCCGTAGTCCGTAAGGGCCGGAATATCGGTATTCGTCCGTCCGGTAAGTTGGGGACTTAGGTAAAAATCCGCCCGGAGTGGATACGCCGGTTGTTCTGGTTTTTCTAGAAGTGATTCTAATGCCCCTATGAGCTCCCTGGCGTATTCGGATACAGGACTTCCCTTGGCGGTAACCTTGTTCAGGTAGTCCCGGGCTTGAACATACGTATAGGGCCGTACAAGGGGCGGCACTGTCATAGCCCGGGCTCGGCTCAGGCTGTCAAGAAGCTGATATACTGGAGAATCCAGAGGAACCAAACGCATATCCTGCTGCCCCCAGAGTAACAATCCCCCCAGAACATAGAACAACCCACCCAGGAACAATACCCTGAACCTAGCCATGACGCCTCCCTATCCCCTACTTTTTATTTAACAGCTGTGAATTACACCAGGTGTTGTATGACGCTCCGACCCGGCTCACACCGGCAATTGTACCACACCTACTCATCATCATCTATTACCCTGCAGAGCTCTACATGGCCCTCTTCATGGAGCCAGGCGATAAGTTCAGGCAGCTTCTTTACCTGGTGGCGGGCATAGGTTTTGCTCAGGCATGCCCGGAGCGTTTCATAGTCCAGGCGCAGTTCGTAGGCCGCCTCTTTCAGGCTCATGTGCTCATTATTCAATATCAGTTGGAGAACAGCAATTTGTCTGTATCCAAACTTCAGGGGTACAAGACTGCTGTGCTTAATCTGAAACCGGCATCCGTCATCATCGGCGGCACCGGATCCGATAGAGGATATTGAAGGGGAGCCGCCTCCGGACCTGCGCCCGGTGCGGACCTCAGATGAGTATCCGTCCCCGGTACCGGAGTTTTGCTGCTGAGCCTCCGGATAAGACGGGAGGGTTTCCTGGAGAAACTCCTTCAGGACAGGGGTAATCCAAGAGACGATCCGCCGGGGCAGGTCGTAGATAAATACACCCACCAACACCACTATTACCCCTGCAATTACAAAACCGAACAATCTGTCTGATAGTTTATACAACCCATACGCCGCCGCACCCAAAAGGATGGCTAATAATCCCAACCGTACCAATCGAGGCATGCGCAGTCCCTCCTTACTATAGGTATATAGTTTGCAGAACTGTGCAGGCCTGGAAATACTCCGCCGGGCACGGCGCCCTGGGCAGTTCTGCGCACTGGCCGTAGGTAATATGATGCGCAATATGATCGGTACATCTATTTTGTTACTAAAGTATCACACTCCATAATAAAATGGTATAAGAAAAATCACTACCTAAATTTTCGGCCTTACAGTGTTTTTAGCCTACCCCGGTTGGCCCGGCCCCCGCTTCCAACCCCGGCGCCGCGGCAGAGTACCCGGCGCAAACCAGCCCGGAATACCGGAGTTCCCGGGTCGCCGGGGTAGGCTACCAGAATTACCCCATTCAGGAGGAAACCATGGGAATTAACGTTGTAGTACGGCCGAACCAATTCACCAAAGACGGGAGCTTCTTTGCAAGCGTGGAGCACAAGGACACCGTGAGCTTTGAGGAACTACTTGCCAAAATGCGCACTGACACGGCTCTGGAGATCGCGGACATTAGAAGCATCATAGAACGCTTCGGTCCCGACATTATCCATTTCACATGTACCGGCAGGAAGGTCTCCACCCCAATGGGAATCTTTTACCTGGGCATCGGAAACGGATCCTTCCGGCTGGATAATGAAATGCCGGAAATCGATAAAGCCAGCCTCAAGCTTAAGTTCCGGCCGAGCCGGGAAATCGTGGAAACCATCCGACGGGAAAGCCAGATTACCATAACCGAACACCGGGGAACAAAGGTACCGGTCATCCACTCGGTGGTCAATGTCGCCGATCCGACCAGCTCAGAGATTCCCTCAGGCAGCCTCTGCCATGTGGTGGGCAGCCGGTTGACCTTCGACCGGCAGAATCCCGAGCAGGGCTTATTCCTCATCAACGGCGACCAACCCGATCAGGAGGTGCGGATGGACATCTACAGCCGTTGGGGTTCTAACTACATCGACTTTCTGCTTCCGGACCTGCAGCCTGGAACCTATCAACTGGAACTACGGGGCACGAAGAATACCGGCCGGATGGACAAACCCGTCCAGATTGCAGCCTAGGCCTAGGTCACATGACAAGGAAAGGAGAAAGCAATGTTACAGGCAACACTACAGGATTACCCTACGGGGATTCTAATCTGCGGAGACTACTTCGACCGGGCAGCGGTGTACGACACCATCAGCCGGATTAGCGCCGTCAGCCGTCTCTCGGATCATCAGCGGATCTATCTGGAGGCGGTAACCCGCTGCTTCCTGGAGGCAGAACATGCCTCCCTGGTGCCGGGCTTAGAGTCCATGCCCCGGGGCTA
Source organism: Spirochaeta lutea (assembly GCF_000758165.1). Classification (NCBI taxonomy): domain Bacteria; kingdom Pseudomonadati; phylum Spirochaetota; class Spirochaetia; order Spirochaetales; family Spirochaetaceae; genus Spirochaeta; species Spirochaeta lutea. Next base: position 27,860 of record NZ_JNUP01000069.1, read on the forward strand.
CGGGGCGGCGGCCTTTAAACTGATCCACTGGCTCTACATCCTCAGGGCCCTGCGCCAATGGGCTGCCGACTGTCCCACCACCCCGGCCCAGCAGGCCGACCTGTACCGCCTGGAGCAGGTAAGCTTCCAGGCCATCCAGGAACGCTGGCCGGACATTCACCAGGAGGTAGAAACCCTGCACCGCAGCTTCTGGATCGACAACTCACCGGAGTTCACCTTGAGTCTGCTGGACTATCTCCAGGCGGAGTTCGAGGACCAGCTGAACAACCTGGAAGACGACCCTTCGGGCCTGCCCCTGCTTATTCTCGGCATGCAGCCCGGCTCCGCCCTGGCCGCCCAGTGGACCGAGGCCCTGCATGCCGGGGCTAAGGACCTACCGGCCTCGGAGCAGTACTTCCAGGAATGCTGCCAAAGCCCGGTACTGAACAGTACCGGCATCATCCTGCCCCAGGAGCCCCTCAGCGCCTAATCCGGTAGGTACGCACCCCCTTCCGGCCTGCAACCCTCGGCACACCAGCCGGGGGCTTGCGGGCCGGGTTCCCCTTCTGCACACACATACAAGATTGACCAGCCGAGAACCCGGCGGCTATACTTACACCCAGTACTATGACCGAACTTAAGGCATTCGAATCCCCGGAAGGGAATCAAGGAACCATTCCCCCGAATTTACTGCTGGGAACCTGCTCGTGGAACTACCCCTCCTGGAAGGGCCTGGTCTACACCTGCACCCAAAAGACCGCCGCGGACTACCTGGGGGAATATGCCCGGCACTTTGACACCGCGGAAATCGACAGCTGGTTCTACAAGATCCCCAGCCCCCAGGAAGCGGCCCAATATGACCAAAACACCCCGGATCATTTCGTCTTTACCACGAAGGTCTGGCAGAACCTGAGCCTGACCCACCGCCGCAGCGCCCCAGGCGGCCCTCCGGGGGCGGAAAACCCCGAGTTTCTATCCGTCGATGGCTTCAAGCGCTTTCACGAAGCCACCCTACCCCTGGCGGATAAGATAGCCGTATACATGTTCGAGTTTGAGTACCTGAACAAGGCGAAGATGGAATCGGTGGACCGGTTCATAGACCGGTTCGGGGAATTCAAGGCCAAGATAGATCCCGCCATACCCCTGGGCATAGAAATTCGAAATAAGAACTACCTAACCCCGGGGTACTTTCGGTTCCTGCAGGAAGCCGGCATCATCCACGTGTTCTCCCAGAAACAGTACATGCCCCACTTCTACACGGTATTCCAAACCTACCGGCAGTACCTGGGCCCTACCACGGTTCTACGTCTACTCGGGGGCGACCGGAAGGCCATCGAACAACAAACCGGCAACACCTGGAACCAGATAGTGGATGAAAAACCAGACACCCGGGACATCATCAATTTTTCCGTGAATACCACCTTCGCCCCGGGCCGGGTGATTGTGAACGTCAACAACCATTACGAGGGCTCCGCCCCACTCACCATCCAACGCATCCGCAGGCAGTTCGGGCTCCTTGGAAATCCTCTTTAGAAACGCCTCATTCCTGCCGGTTTTGTCCTGGTGATTCTAAAACCTCAAAAACTTGAGCCTTATCTGTTGCTTCTATAATACTATCTAAGGCCCGCTCCAGGGTTTCAGAATTCTGTATCGAGCTGATGACCGTCCGTTCTTCTTCAGTAAGCCCGAACTTTCGTTCCAACTGCCGAATCAAAATTGCCTGTTCTGCAACGAGCTGTCCCCGAGTAATGCCTTGCTCAATTCCTTTCTCAATTCCCTTTTCAATACCCCTCTCCATACCTTCCTTCAGACCCCGCCGCAACCCGATCCGTTCGGGTGTAGATATGAATCCCATAGCACTATCCTCCAGCACCTTTCGGCTCTCTTTATAGTATACCTCATCCAGCCCCTCGGGAAGAAGGATGATCCAATCCAAAAACATGAACAGACTTTGAATCTGCAAGCTTGAGTGTCCATGGGTTTTCAGCTGCCGGGTTAGTTCCAGCTTTAGGTACAGCAGGGATTGATTCGCATCTTCCAGGCGCGTCAGGCGGCGTTTATTCTTCTTCCGTGCGGCCATATACTCAAGATGGATCTTCGTCGCCAAGGCAAAGGGGTTGGCCGCACCTGATCCGGCCATGGTACCCAAGGCACTATCAGAAACCCTCTCGTCAAAATCCAGGAGCTTGGCGGTATAAAACTGAAACCGGACCACCGGCAGGCCCGCTGCCTCAATGGTTAGCCCCTCGGGCCGAAAGCCCGGAACGGAATCGGTAAGCAAGGCCAGGGTAATGGGGTAGAAACCAAGACGGTCGAATATCCGGTAGGAATACTGAAACAGACGCCAGGTTAGGTTCTTCTCGGGGCTCTGCTGTACCTCAATGTGGCAGAACAGGATTCCCGGTTCCCCGGTTTTTAGCTGAACCTGCACCAGAAGGTCGGCATAGCGTTTGCCTGTTTTTGACCGCCGGGTTAACCGCTGGAGCTCTTTATCGAGAAACCGCGGTTTGGCGGCGATATCCAGCAGTGTATGAACCTGGGGAAAATAGAAGGATAAAAAATCATACAGGTGTTGCTGGATGATGTACTTCCAGCCGTTATCGAAGGGCTCCATGAATAGAATACCGCGGAAAAACGCGGAATTGCTTCAAGTCTGGGAGAAAGATTTTACCGCACAGGCAACAACACACAGCCCTCACCATCCAGCGCATCCGCAGGCAGTTCGGGCTCCTTGGAAATCCTCTTTAGAAACGCCTCATTCCTACCGGTTTTGTCCTGGTGATTCCAAGACTTCCAGTACCTGAGCCTTATCCGTGGCATCCACAAACATATCTAAGGCCCGCTCCAGGGCCTGCGTGTTCTCCACCGACCGGATAAATGCCTTCTCTTCTTCTGAAAGGCTGAACTTATGTTCCAATAAGCGAATCAAAATTGCCTGTTCTGCAACGAGCTGTCCCCGAGTAATGCCTTGCTCAATTCCTTTCTCAATTCCCTTTTCAATACCCCTCTCCATACCTTCCTTCAGACCCCGCCGCAACCCGATCCGTTCGGGTGTAGATATGAATCCCATAGCACTATCCTCCAGCACCTTTCGGCTCTCTGAATTGTACCCCTCAGCCCGCATCCTCGGTACGGCGTTTGTATTCGTTGTTTCTATGGTGATTCCACAGCAGGAAGGCTCCGGTGCCCAGCCAGGCGGCCAGAACCACCAGATCGCCCACCCACAGGGGGGCGTCAATCCGGCGGCTGTGCACCAGGGCCCAGAAGATAACCGTAAGGCCATCCAGGAGCACTACCGTGTAGAGCACCCCCAGAATCCGGGGGACGGAGTATCCAAAGTTAAGGTATTTATGGTGAATGTGCTCCCGGTCGGGAGCGTAGATGGGAGTGCCCCGGCGGATTCGGCGCAGGATAGCCGAAATCATATCGCCGACAGGCAAGAGCAGAACAGAGAGGGTGGCGAGGAGTCCGCCGAATAGTAATATCTGCGAGGTCTCAGAGGTAGCAGAAGCATCAAGGGCGCCGGAAGAACCGTTCATGAACAGAAGGCTGCCCAGAGCAAAGCCTAAGAACAGGCTGCCTGAATCCCCCATAAAAATCTGAGCCTTGGGCTTATTAAACACCAAAAATCCGGCCAAGGATCCGGCCAGAATGGCGCTCAACACAGCGCCTGTAACATTGCCGAGGACAAGGTTAACCCCGGCGAAAATCAAAGCTGTAATAGTACTCATGCCCCCGGCGAGACCGTCTATGCCGTCCATCAGATTAATGGCGTTCGACAGGCTTATGAGCCAGAGCACCGTCAGGGGTCCGGCAAAAATGCCGAACTGTACATCAATATTGAAGAACGGCAGGGTAAATCCGGGTATAACCGCGCCGCCTAGTACAATTAATACACCGGCAATAATCTGGCCAAGGAGTTTGTACCGGGCGCGGATGCTCCGGAAGTCATCGATGAGTCCAAGAATATGTACTAGGGTAAAGCCTAGAAAGGAGAATAGAAGCTCAGATGAAAAGGAAAATGCGGGTAGATCAAATAGCTTGGGGGCAAGAAAACCAGCCAGAAGGGAGCACACTACAAAGGAGAAAAAAAAGCCTACCCCGCCAAGCCGGGGCACTTCGCCCTCGTGAACCTTCCGGTGGTCCAGGCTATCGTACCAGTTATTTTTATGGCTTACCTTCAGTATTAAGGGTGTAAGCAGGATATTCAGTATAAACGGGGTAAGCAGAGCAGTTAGAAGCAAAACAGGTACCATGTACAGACATTCTCCTTTGTACAAGATTATACAAAAGAAATGCAGATCTATCAGCCACCAATATTGGTTAATAGGTGGATAACTAATTTTGAATCTTGAGAACCTGTCTTTTAAGAATGAATTAAAAATACTGTTGCTTTTTTGTGTATCTTTTAGTGAACAAATCCTTCCAAATTTATTACTATTAAGAAAATTTCATGAATACTGGGCCTTCATCCACTCCCGGTATTCCCCGGTCCGCACTGCCTGGGACCACTCTTGATTCTCAATATACCAATCCACGGTCCTCTCCAAGCCCTGAGCAAAGGTAACCGATTGCCGCCAACCAAGCTCAGTTTTTAGCTTAGAACAGTCTATGGCATAACGTCTATCATGGCCGGGTCTGTCGGTAACATAGGAAATCAGGCTATGAAGCTTTTCCAGGGGGATTCCAACGCGCCTAGCCACAATAGCACAGAGTTCCCGGACCAGTTCGATGTTCTGCCATTCATTGTCTCCCCCGATGTTGTAGCCCCGGCCGATCTGCCCCTTCTGCATAACCAGCCATACTGCTGAGTTATGGTCCTCAACGTACAACCAATCCCGAATATTCGTTCCGTCCCCGTAGACCGGCAGGGGTTTGTTCTCCAGCATATTGAAGATCATTACAGGGATTAATTTTTCCGGGAATTGGTAGGGGCCATAGTTGTTGGAACAGTTTGTAAGGGTTACCGGCAGTCCGTAGGTATGATGGTAGGCCATTACCAGGTGGTCGCTGCCGGCCTTGCTTGCACTGTAGGGGCTTCTTGGGTCATAGGGGGTTCCCTCGGTAAAATAGCCCTCTTCCCCAAGGCTTCCGTAGACCTCGTCGGTACTGACATGATGAAACAGGACGTCCTTGCGATCCTGCCAGTAGGTTCTACAGGCTTCCAAGAGGCTGAAGGTGCCCACTACATTGGTCTGTACAAAGGCTCCGGGACCGTGGATGCTGCGGTCAACATGGCTTTCCGCGGCAAGATGAACCACAACATCAACCTGGTAGGCTTCTAAAATCCTCCGGTTATTATCGGCATCGCAGATGTCCCCATGCTCAAAGATGTACCGGGATCCGCTGTGCTGATCTGCAACATCCTTCAGACTCAGGAGATTTCCCGCATAGGTCAGGCTATCCAGGTTGATAATACGCCCGGTGAATCCCGAGGCAGGGGAGAGCATGTAGCGGATAAAATTCGATCCGATAAAACCGGCCCCGCCGGTAACAAGAACTGAATTATACTGGCGCATGGGTTGCGGGCTCCTTTCTGGCAGCTTCCTGTTGAATAAATATCTCAAGACTCTCCTGCCAGGTGGGTACCGGCACCTGGTAAATTCGCTGGATCTTGTCCTTGGAAAAAACGCTCCAAGCAGGCCGCTTGGCAGGGGTAGGATACTCCCGGGTGGTACACGGCCTCAGGCTGCAAGGGTTATCAGGACCAAGGAGACCGTATTGTATAGCCAGTTCCCGGATCTTCCTGGCAAAGTCGAACCATGTAGTTTGCCCCTGGTTTGAGTAATGAAAGATCCCGGATACCGGCTTCGGATGGGAGACAACTATTCGTATTGCCTCAGCCAGATCCTGGGCATAGGTAGGGGTGCCATATTGGTCGTTAACAATGGATAATTCCGGTTTTTCAGTAAATAACCGGAGCATGGTGTATACAAAATTATTCCCATGGGGCCCGTAGAGCCAGGATGTGCGCAGGATCACTGATTCGGGGTAGTGGTGGAGTACGGCTCTCTCGCCGGCAAGCTTGGTTTGCCCGTACACCGATTCAGGGGCAACCGGATCGTCTTCGGTCAGGGGTGTTTGCCCTCCGGAAGAACCAAAAACATAGTCAGTAGAAATATGGATCATTCGGGCATTCACAGCAGCAGCCGCGACGGCCAGGTTTTCCGGTCCGGTAACATTCAATGATCGGGCCGCCTCGGGTTCTTGCTCTGCCCGGTCGACGGCGGTGTAGGCCGCACAGTTTACGATCCAATTCGGCTTGAGCTCGGCAGCAAAGGACAGCACCCTTTGAGGATTGGTAAAATCCAGCTCCTTATCGGTAGCCTGGAAGGGAATGGCATGGCTGCGGAGAACCTGAGCTACCTGCTGTCCTAGCATTCCTTGGGCACCTACTATCCAGATCATAAGGCAAAGTCCTTTCCCAGATCGGCCAGGAAGGGCAGCTGGGAATCCTTAGGGGAAACCAAGGGCTGGTCCAGCGGCCAGGGCAGGGCTAAATCTGGATCATCCCAGCGCACCCCGCCGTCAGACTCCGGGGCGTATTCTTCGGTGCATTTGTACACGAACTCCGCATGCTCCGAGAGGGTAATGAAGCCGTGGGCAAAGCCCGGGGGAATGTAGAACATAGTACTATTCTCAGGGCTGAGTTCTATGCCATGATACCGGCCGAAGGTGGGTGAACCCCGGCGCAGATCCACTGCTACATCCCAGACCCGGCCGTCAAGACAGCGAACAAGCTTCCCCTGGGCGTGGGGGCTGCGTTGGAAGTGCAGACCCCGGAGTACCCCGCGGATGGAACGGCTGTGGTTATCTTGCACAAAATCTTCAGAAATACCGTGGTCGATAAACTCCGATTTTTTATAGCTTTCCATAAACCAACCACGATCATCTGCGAAGACCCTGGGCTGGATGATTACTAACCCCGGTATAGGCCCGGGAGTAAAGGTACAGGGCATCAGGCATCCTCCTTGAGCACATCTAAGAGGTACTGGCCGTAGCCGGACTTTAAGAGGGGCTGGGCAAGGCTTTCAAGCTGCTCTCCGGAAATGAATCCCATCCGCCATGCTATTTCTTCGATGCAGGCTATCTTCTGACCCTGACGGTCCTCAATAGCCTTAACGAAGTTGGAGGCTTCTAACAGGGAATCGTGGGTGCCGGTATCGAGCCAGGCATAACCCCGCCCCAGCTTGGTTACCGACAGAGAACCCTTGTTCAAATAGTGGATGTTTACATCAGTTATTTCAAATTCGCCCCGAGCTGAGGGCTGCAGATTCTCAGCTACCTGAACAACAGAATTGTCGTAAAAGTACAGCCCCACTACAGCAAAATGCGATTTTGGGTGTTCGGGTTTTTCCTCAATACTTAAGGCTCTGTCCTGGCCGTCGAAGGAAACTACCCCGTACCGTTGTGGGTCGGAAACCCGGTAGCCGAAGACCCGGGCTCCGGTTTGTAGCTGAGCCGCCTGGTGTACTAGCTTCGCAAAATCATGACCGAAAAAGATGTTATCCCCTAAAACCAGGCAAACCGAGTCGTTACCGATGAACTCCTTTCCAAGGACAAAGGCCTGGGCTAAGCCGTTGGGGGTTTCCTGAACCTGGTAGGTTATTGAAAGTCCGATTTGGCTACCATTCCCCAGGAGATCCTCAAAACGCGGGGTATCCTGGGGGGTGGAGATTATGAGAATCTCCCGGATACCGGCCAGCATTAGGGTGGACAGGGGGTAGTAGATCATGGGTTTATCGTAAATAGGCAGCAGCTGTTTGCAAACCGGTTGAGTGGCGGGGTATAAACGTGTTCCAGCCCCCCCCGCAAGAATTATTCCCTTCATTACAACAATAACCTCTAGTAGTTTATGATTTACTAAAAATATACGGAAAATATTTGAAATTCCATTTTAAAAGAAATTTGAATATACTTTGTATATTCCAAAAGTTTTTCTTGCTTAATATTTTTACCCTACTTTCTTCTTGCAAATCATGATAAACACATAGATCTGGAAACTTTTTAATGATGTAACCTTCCTGAATCGCATTAAAACACACATCACTGTCTTCACAATACAATCGATAGCGTTCATCTAAAAGCATATCACCTTCTCTGGTAAGATTTGCTCGAATAAACATACAAGCACCTAGACACCAATAATTCTGGGATTGTCTAGGTTTATTGTCTTTTAAGATTTCTATACCAAGTCTATTTTTAAAGAATCCATGAAGACCTGGATATGACCGTATATTATCTTGTAATGAACCATCAAAATTTATTAATTGAGGACAAGCAATTCCTATTTTTTGATTCTCTTCAAAAATGCTTAGAATTGGCGAGATAAAATCAATCTCGAAATAGGTATCTGGATTTAATAAAATGAAAACATCTGGCCTCAGATTAAACACACGTATTAAATCGTTGTTATTTTTAGAAAAACTTTCTAGTTTAGTTTTTTTTAATATTTGTGACTGAAAACCTCTTGACTCGATAATCTCTGCAGATCCATCAGTTGAAGCTGCATCACAAAAATAAGTATTTTTGTAGTTTTGGTTTTTAATTGACTCTATTAATCTGGGAAGATACCTAGCATGATTATGAGTAACTATGAGTAGAGCGTAATTCATACAGACTCATCTACCCAATCGGTAACAGTTTTATCTAATCTCAAAAGAAATTGCTCCTTCGTGAAATTTTTCTCATACCTACTAAAGGCACGCTTCCCAAACTTTCTTCTCAGGTCTGGGTTCGTGACCAATTGCCTTAATTTTCTGAATAGTTCCATATGATCACCAGGATCTATCAAATAGCTATCAAACTCATCGATCAATATATCTGGTATAGCACCAACTTTCGTTGAAATAATGGGAAGTCCGTGACTCATAGCTTCTATTATAACCAAAGGAAAACAATCATGATGTGTGGGTAAAACAAATATATCAGAGCTTTCATATATAGCTTCTTTCGCAAGACCATATTTTGGCCCCAAATAAAATGTAATATTTTCTATACCATATCGATTAACTCTATTATCAAACCAAGCCTGGTTTACATCAACCATTCCTCCAACAAAAACCAACTCGATACTTTCATTTCTTAACAGTGAAACGGCTCTGAGTAAATCTTCAATGCCTTTATTTTTAATTAGATTTGAAAGATACAATATCCTTAATTTTTCTTTTTTAGGATACTTAAAATTTTCTGGTGATTTAGTCAACAATCCATTCGGACAATATCTAACAGATTTTAATCTAAATCCATCAAGATCACTCAGTAACCTAGGAGATAAGACTATTAAATCACTATTCCTGAAAACATCCATATAAATGACACGTTTTAATAAATTATTCTTCTCTTTGATTACCCCTTTACTATGCAGATGCACAAGTGCCTTTGTTTTATAAATTCTAAGCAATAGATAAAGAATATAATCTTTGTAAATAGCAGGTCCTACGGGCGTAAAAGTAAAATAACATTTTCTTATGCAATGGGATCTTAATAATTTATGAAGTGAATAAAATAATTTTAGGTATGAAATTAATTTTTTTTTAAAATGAAGCTTTCCTAAATACTCAGTTTTACCTGACGTTGCAATATTAAGAAATAAGGTATTTTCTGGATATTTCGCACTAAAATGCTGTCGGATTTCTTCATTTATTATGGATACACCATGAATAGGTGGGGGCAAATGAACCAAAAAAAGAAGATTGTTATTAGTATTCAATTTTTTTGACCTCTTTTTTTTCAGCATATACTAAAAACCAAAAGAATAGTGCGAAAGAAGGGTATTCAACCCACATATCAAAAAAGAATATTCCTAAAGCAAATACAACAAGTAAAAACACACTTTTATCCTTCACACGTCCTTTCAGTAGTACTAAAAAGCCTGCGATAAACAATAAAAGCGCAATTACGCCCCCTTCACCAAAAATTGATTGAAACTGTACAAACGGTTGATTTGCAACAGAATTCTCCGAACCTCTTTTGGTTAATTCTCTATTCCACAGTGGTAAAATATATTTTTTTGTATAAAAGGATGGTGTCGTGGGAATAAAGCTAGGTTGTGGTGTTAAATATTCTCCTCCGGTTATGAGTGCTGCCCTACTACTATAAGTACCAAGACCGGTTCCAGTAAATATGAGTTCTGAGCTTTCACTGGGAAGCTCAAGAAAGGTTTTTTGTAGTCCTATTATTTTTCTTGGGGTATTCGAACCCCCAACAGTGTTTATTACATTTAATCCATACTGAATATTGCCGAATTGAGAAATTGCGAAAATAAGCGCAACCAAAAAAATTCCTGTTAAAAGAACAAAACTTTTCTTTTTAATTCGAAGTTTTTTAAGCTCCCAATAAATATTTCTCACTAAGTAAATAATCATGGTTATCCCAAAAACAATGAATGCACTAACATAGGATGAAGCAAGAAACATTATCAGTGGAAGAAAAAACCAAGCCCATGTTACTGACTTATCAATCACTTTAGGTAAATAATATAAACTAATCAAACCCATCGTTACAGCAATCTGATGCGAGTTACCAATTGAAGTGCCCGATAAAAAATCCCCAGCCGCTAGAGTAGCACTGAATGGATTAATTGTTCTATAATTTAAAACAAGTAACGTGTATTGTATAATATAAAACCCAAATTCTAATACAATATACTTTTTTAATATTTTCCCTATATCAACGTTTTCACAAAGCCTCTTTAACAATAATGGAGTAATTAAGAAACTACTCAAAGTAAAAATTCCCCAGAACAAATTTTGTAAAGAGGCTGGATGTAAAGCAAAACTAAACACCATCCAGATAAACATGCTAAAAAATAATCTTAACGATTTTTCCAATCCAATTGGTATCGTTATTATCAGATTTCGATTTAAAAAAACAAATACAATCAAGATAAGAAGTGTACCGATATATGAATTTGGAAGACTTACGCTTATTAGTAGCAATAGTGGTAATATTTCTTTTTTGTAAAACACTCCTTTAAGCATCATGACCTAAATATTTGCTAATTAGTTTAATTCTATTTTTTTCCAGAATAAATCCATCTATATATTTTTTTGATTCATCGTGCGATACTACATAATCACCTTTATTTGTTAGAAATTTTTTAATAGCATCTGTCTCCTCAAGTATTTTTTTAGGCTTTTTAAGTTGGAGCACCCAATCTGGCTTGGTTAAAGCGAAAGCAGAGTCAGTATATCCAATAATTATGGGAAAGCCCATGGCTATATATTCCCGAACCTTCAGTGGACAAGCTTCAGTCATTCCATTTCTATATAATGCCAATGTGCCTATTGCAGCCTGACAGTGCCTTATTACCTCAATATAGTCACTTTTTTTCAGATACCCGTGATAAACAATATTTTCAATCTTATTTAGCTGCTTATATGTGCCTATCACATGAAATGTATACTCATTACCCAATTTTTTAGCAATCTTTTCTATTATGTCTAATCCATGCCACTCTTGATTTGGAGTTCCCAAGAAAAATAGCTGAAATGTATTAGTATTTGCTCGAACGTCCTTTACCACTGGGTGATCAGACATGTTTATAGAATTAGGGGCGTGACAAATTGGCACATTTTTAAATTTAAAGTTCTTCTTTTGGCTTAATTCCGCAGTTACCGCTAAAAGTAACTTAGCTCGCGACAAGATTATTCTCCGTGTAAATCTATTTATTAGGTATTTAGCTAGCCTATTTACCTCCCACCAATTGAATAAACGAAGCTCTTTGTTATCATCACTATTGATTTCACATACAAATGGGATTGATTTAATGATATGATAAACCCGCATGTTGAATATTTCAAACCGTAGGTAGATAAAATCTGGTTTAAACAGACAAATTTGGTTATATGCCTGACCGTTGCCTAGAATTTTATCGACATTATTATTTGGGAAAAAATGCAGATACTGTTCAGTACTCAATTCTTCACTCACACAATCACCAAAACAAAATAAATCTACTAAATGCCCGAATGAGCGCCATGCATTTATTTGAGCCAATACTTTTTTTGAGACTCCATCATTCCCGAATTTATTCCAAGTTAAAACATATGCAATTCGCAAATCTGTTCCTTTTCAAGAATTACTATTTTATTCGAAATCACCCTAGATTTATAACTCTCTTTTTAACCCTTTTTTTATCAACTGCCGACGACCTTCATCTTTTAGCACTTTTTTAAAAAAATGATTTAAAAAAGAAATGAAACATGAAGTAAAAAAGGTTATCATGGTAGCAATTATTATTATCATCTTCCGATCGGGAGAGCTACTGGCTTCTGGCACCTCCGCATAATCTAGTATTTGAAATACAGGAGCTTCACCTTCTACTTTTAGTTTCACTAATTCATATTGCTGAGTAAGAAGTTTATATATCTCTGCCTGTACACGAAGATCGCGCTCCAATCTACTAAACTCAAGCGCCAGTTCAGGTAACTCTTTCTGACTTAACATCCCAGTAGAAAATCGATCAGATCTGCCTTCTTCGAGTTGTAGGATCAACCTCTCCAATGCATTTCTTTCAGATCGCATTCTCAATAATACAGGATCATTAATCATTGAAAAATCACTATACGTAGATATTTCCATTTCTTTTAGTATTAGCTCACTTCTTGCTCTCGCGAGGATTGTCACCTGCTCGGTAGCAAACTGTTCAACCGTTAATATTCCATGCCTTGTTTGGAAATCTTTTAGTTCAGCCTCAAGCCGTGTCAATTCCAACTTAACATCAGTAAGTTTTTGTTCTAGCAAAGCCTTTTCGGATAAAGTCTTATTAATTCCTATTGAACCAAACCTCTCATCAACCAAGCCCATTAATCGATTGGTGATTCTTTTAGCTTTCAACGGATCAATATCTGTTACTAGTATTTCTACAATATTTAAGTCGGGTAAAAACTGTACATCTATCATGGAACGAACAATATCTCTACTAACAGTCTTGGCTATTTCGTTTCCTTCATCAATCAATTTTTGGTAGTACCCAAACTCAGAAGCAATACTATCAAGAATTGAATTGCTTTTTACAATATGCACTACTAGGGGTCCATAGCCGCCGCTGGATACATTTACCCCGGCAAGGCTGGCCAGGCCTGCCAGATCGCCGCCTATGGCACTGCTCAAACCGCCTCCGGTTGATTGATTCAATAATAGCCTTCCGTTTGATGTATACTCATCCGGCAGGGGGCTGATATCAGGGGGAATGAACTTTGTCACTACCATGGCAGCCAGGGCCAGAATGCCCACCACCAGGGTAGTAATGATGATCATTTTTCTGTACTGCAGCAGAATGGCAAAGAGTTCTACTAAATCAATCTCATCATCCTCGATCTGAGGAGGAGACACTGGAGAGTCGCTCATGGGTATTGTTTCCTTTAATCAGGCTGGTACCGAAAGGCGTTTCTAACAGCCCGGGGTGTGCGTACTGGTTTTTTTGGTCGAATACGACGCAGAATGGGATAGAGGCTTACCGAAAGAGCTCGGACAAATATCCAAGCATCTTTGTATAGCGATGCCTGTTTCCGGTATAACAGGTCTAATTCCACCCAGTCCCGGAATCCTAGGGTATCGCGCCCGTAGATCTGGGGTAGGCAGGCAATACCCGGAATGCATTCTAACCGCAGATGGTCCCGGGTGGTGTATGCCTGAACCTCATTGGGTAGGTGCGGCCGGGGCCCGATGATGCTCATATCGCCCTTTAACACGTTGATCATCTGGGGAAGCTCGTCGATGCTGGTTTTCCGGATAAAATGACCAATTTTGGTTATGCGCGGATCGTTGTCCAGCTTAAACAGCGGTCCGTCCTTCCGCTGGTTTAGGTGTAACAGCTCAGCTTTTTTCTTTTCAGCATCCATGACCATGGACCGGAACTTGTAAAATTTTATCTTCCGCCCATGTACACCGATTCTCGTACTTACATAGAGGGCGGGTCCCCGGTCTTCAAGCCAGATCAGCAAGGCCACCAATCCGAAGACGGGCAGTAGGACAACAAAGGCAAGACTGGTAATAACAAGATCGGCAAGCCGCTTGAGACTTACGTAGCTAAAGGTATCGCGGTTGAAGGTACGGCGGCTCAATCCGTCTAGGATACTATCGATATGGATCTTTCCCCGGTGGCTGCGCAGTTTAAAAGGGTCAACAACGGAATATACTATATGGTTGCCTTCGCAAAAATCAAGAACCCTATTTATCTGGCTTGTCGGGGCGCTGTTGTTAAGCACCAAAACCTCGCCGATGTGGTTGGTATAGATTAATTCTTGAATAGAAGAATACCAGATTTCCCGGTGAGGCTGGCCGGATAATTGGGCATACCAAAAGCCGTTGCGGTACTCCGCAGAACAGACTATCTTCCGTGACCGTCCGAAATCGATAAAGGCGTTAATAATGCTGTCTCCGGTCGCACGGTCCCCAATATACAGAATCCGTTTCTTAAAAAACCCCACGGTAGCCAAGTTTCTGATCCACGCAAACAAGGCTATGTAGATAAGAATGCTGGCTATTAGGGATGATCCTCCGGCAATGATGGCGAGGATACTTGCATACTCGGTTAACTCCGAGGATTGAAATGCCGGAGACGGTAAAATCCCGTAGAACCCATATATAAAGAGTAGAGCAAATCCAATATACACCACGGCGGTGATGGCGGTTGCCCGAATGAGGAGCCCCAGGGAAGCACGAAGATAAATATGGTAGTTCTTCGAGTGGATGAGCACCCATGAAAACAGGGTATGGAGCAGGCTGTACAGCCCGGAAAATACGAGGAGGGTAAGGAGCCTTCGGCCGTTACCCAATAAATCATTTATTATGACCGCAAAGCCTACCGCTACCAGGGTCTGCAATGCAAAAAATAACCCAAGAGATATGCCTCGCTTATAGTGACTACCGGTGTTGAACATGTTCCTCTCAAATACTTTTTACTATTTCCTGACTGTGCCAGCACCTTTCACTATAACGCATGACCCAGCAATTTGCGAGATTACACAGAGGTTTCCGAGCCAGGCCGGTTTCGGACTTTCTCCTATTATATATAGTTCTACAGCTCCATGCCGCGGCCGAAACACGCTGACATAGATTTATTTCCTGATTCCGATTCAGATCCTTCTCGGGCATCAACAGCCCAAAGAATAGCTAATGGATAAATAGGGGTCAATGAGTTGTTTGGTGTTTATCCTAATCTCGTTGGTAAAGGTCTCTGGTATAGACCTTCTCTTTAACATCCAAGAGTTCGTCCGCCATTCGGTTTGTTAGAATAATGTCACAGGTCTCTTTGAAGGCTTTTAGATCATGGAGAACAGGGGAGCGAAAAAACTCTTGCTCCGTGAATGCCGGCTCGTACACTACTATCGGAATTCCTTTGGCCTTTATCCGTTTCATTATTCCCTGTACGGCTGACTCTCTAAAGTTGTCTGAATTGGTCTTCATTGTCAGGCGGTAAATACCGACGGTCTTCGGGTTTCTTGCTAAAATACGTTCAGCAATATAGTCCTTCCGGGTCTGGTTGGCATCTACAATGGCCTTTATTATGTTGTTCGGGACCCGATTGTAGTTGGCTAAAAGCTGCTTTGTATCCTTTGGTAGACAGTAACCGCCGTACCCGAAACTCGGGTTATTATAAAAATCGCCAATACGAGGATCAAGGCAGACCCCCTGGATAATTTGCTTCGTATTCAGACCATGGCTTTCCGCGTAACTGTCTAATTCATTAAAATATGCCACCCGCATAGCCAAATACGTATTGGCAAAAAGCTTTATTGCCTCAGCCTCAGTTGAGTCAGTAAAGAGCACCGGCACATCTTCTGTTAACGCACCCTGCCTGAGTAGCTCTGCAAATTGGCGAGCCTTGACAGACCGATCCCCCACCACAATTCGAGATGGATGCAGATTATCGTACAAGGCCTTCCCCTCCCTCAAGAATTCTGGGGAAAAAATAATGTTCCTTGTACCAAAGCGCTCCCGCATCTGAGCCGTGAATCCAACCGGTACAGTGGATTTTATGACCAAGGTTGCATGGGGGTTCACGCGAAGAACATCCTCAATCACCGACTCAACGGTTGTAGTATCAAAAAAATTATTCTTCGGGTCGTAGTTCGTCGGCGTGGCAATAATAACAATGTCGGATGCTTTATAGGCTTGCTGCTTATCCGTGGTTGCATTTAGGTGCAACCCCCTATTCTGCAGGTAGTCAGCCAGCTCCGGATCTATAATGGGTGACTGGCCGCAGTTTACCATATCTACCCTAGTTGGATCGATGTCCAGGGCTATAACATGGTTGTGTTTTGACAACACCGCTGCATTGGACAATCCAACATATCCAAGACCTACCACCGTAATGGGTAATGACATCGTGACCTCGCTAAAGGCGAGGTTAGTTGCCGCATTTTAAAAGTTCTTTTTCATTTAATGAGAATTTAATTAGTCCAAATCAGTTACGAGCTATATGAGCATTGAGAGACAGGTTGACAGATTTTTACCGGCTCTCAACTTAACTCAAGGCTGCCCTAAATAATTTTCGTACAGCCTCGGTAATCCCTGTTCTAGGGATGTAGAATACTTCCAGCCTAATTGATTCAATTTACTAACATCGGTGAGTTTTTGATACGTCCCATCTGGTAAATCAGGATTGAATCTTAAGTCTCCTGGAAAACCAACAACTTCACGAAGGAGTTCGGCAAGATCTCGAATGCTTATATCTATGCCAGTGCCAATATTTATATGGGTATTCCGTATCTCCCTCGTCTTGTCTTTAATTAGATCCGAGAAATCTTGATGCTCCATAATAAACACACATGCATCAGCCATGTCTTCACTCCAAAGGAACTCACGGCGTGGTTTTCCACTACCCCAGATTTCCACAACGTCTTTAGAAACACCGAACCTATCCAGTATAGGCACTGCATCCTCAAAGGAAGAAACACCCAAATCTTTGACAATACCTTCAAAGTCCTCGTGATGAAGCAGTTTCGCAAGGTGTAATTTTCTTAAAAGTGCGGGTAATACATGAGATTTTTCTAGATCAAAATTATCCCCAGGTCCATAAAGGTTCGTTGGCATCACCGATAAAAAATTTGTGCCATATTGTATATTATAACTCTCACAAAGCTTTATCCCGGCAATTTTCGCAATAGCATACGGCTCGTTGGTATACTCTAGTTCACCTGTTAGTAGGCAACTCTCAGGCATAGGCTGAGGAGCTAGTCTGGGGTAGATACATGTGCTTCCTAAGAATAGCAATTTTTTAACCCCATGTACGTAACTCGAATGAATAACATTATTTTGGATCATCAAGTTCGTATAGATAAAATCTCCCCGATAGGTATTATTTGCAACAATACCTCCTACCTTCGCAGCAGCAAGAAATACGTATTCTGGTTTCTGCTGTAAAAAGAATTCGTCAACAGCCGCCTGATTAGTCAATTCTAATTCGGCATGAGTCCGCGTAATGATATTATTATACCCTTTGGCGAGTAAATTCTTATGTATGGCGCTGCCTACTAATCCTCTATGACCAGCCAAAAAAATCTTTGATTCTTGATTCATCATTCGAAGTACCTAAAGATTTGATGGCCCGCTTCAATTAAATATTTATCTTTTTTCATTAGAGCCACATCTCCTTCCATCATATCCTTTACAAGCTCATCAAGAGTATACCTAGGAACCCATCCAAGCTTTTCTTTTGCCTTTGTTGGATCCCCAATAAGAATATCTACCTCAGTCGGCCGGAAATACCTTGGGTCTACCCGCACTACTTCTTGGCCTACCGTTAATTTGCATTCCAACTCGGGATCTGTAGGATTCACTTTAGAAACGACACCAACCTCATCTACCCCGCTGCCTTTGAATTCCAAGGATACACCAACATGAGCGAAGGCCATTCTCACAAAATCACGAACCGATGTTGTTACTCCGGTTGCAATAACCCAATCCTCCGGGATATCTGCCTGAAGGATTAACCACATCATTTCTACATAATCTTTTGCATGTCCCCAATCACGTTTTGAATCAAGATTCCCGAGGAAGAGACAATCTTGTAATCCTAGAATTATTTTCGCTGCTGCACGAGTTATTTTTCTGGTAACAAACGTTTCGCCTCTGATGGGACTTTCATGATTGAACAATATTCCATTACAGGCAAATAGATTATACGCTTCTCTGTAGTTAACCGTAATCCAATAGGCATACATTTTTGCTACCGCGTAGGGACTTCGAGGGTAAAAAGGAGTAGTTTCTTTCTGCGGAATCTCTTGAACCTTCCCAAACAGTTCACTAGTACTTGCCTGATAGACCCTTGTTTTCTCTGAAAGGCCGAGAAGTCGCACCGCCTCAAGCACACGCAAGGTACCAATCCCGTCTGCATTGGCTGTATATTCAGGAGTTTCAAAACTTACTTGAACATGGCTCATCGCAGCCAAATTGTAGATTTCATCAGGTTGGATTTCTTGTATAAGCCGGGTCAGATTCATACTATCGGTCATATCACCATAATGAAGTTTTAATCGGACATCAGATTCATGAGGATCTTGGTATAAATGGTCAATTCGATCCGTATTAAACAAGGACGATCGACGCTTCAGTCCATGTACTTCGTAGCCTTTATTCAAAAGAAATTCCGTTAAATATGCTCCATCCTGACCAGTTATGCCTGTAATGAGTGCTTTTTTCGCCATCCCTTGGTCTTCTCCTTAATTCAATCCATTAGTCTTGTTCATAACCAAATTATTAAACAAAAAATTGAGATATTTTCCTTAGAGGTTTCAAAATAGTCGTATACCATTTTGGCCTTATCCCGTTAACTACCCAACTCTTCTTGTCATTACTATTCGCAAGCAATCGGTTTCCTAAATTCGCATTACTCGCCCCACCTAACCTCATTTTTACACACATCCTGGATAGGTAGACCGCAGGCACTTTATTCACATGCAAAAACCTCAACATTAATTCGTAGTCGGCTGAAGAACCAAGATCGAGTCTGAAGCTTCCGTATTTTAAAAAAATACTTTTTTTTGCAAAGAACGCCGGGTGAGGAGGCATCCATCCACGGACAAAACTTCCGGGTTTATATTCTCCAGCTCTCCACTTTCTCTTTACTCGGTTGGTGTGCACTGGATCGACGAACTCAATATCACCGTAAACCACATCGCTATTTGTCCTCTTAAACAACAAGTCCACGTCGCTAAGAACCTTTGAATCATAGTACATATCGTCTGCATTTAAGAATCCAATTGCGTCACCTGAAGCAATCCCAATTCCCTTATTCATTGCATCATATATTCCACGATCAGGCTCAGACACTACATGAGAGACTACAGGTCCAAAGCTATCTATCACCTGTAATGTGGTATCCTGGGAGGCACCATCAATAATAATATATTCAATATTCCGGTGGTCCTGCTCTTTTATTGATTGTATGGTATCAGCAATTGTCTGCTCATTATTAAATGATACAGTTATGACACTAATTTTCACGGGGCCCCTGCTTTAGCACTACTTCATTATGATCATCAACAGGCATGATTTCATCAATGAGAGTAAAAAAGTTCTCAGAAAATTTTTCTTCAGTGAATTCTCTACGTGCATATTCCGAGTTCTTTATTGCGATTTGTAATAGCATTGTATTGTCAATTGAAAAAGATTTTACGATTTCTTCAAGCGTTCTCTGTATAGCTTGAATGGACTTTTTAACTACTAAGTACCCGTTTTCTGGAGCACAGAAAACATCTGGTATCCCACCTTGATCTGTGGTAATAACAACATTACCAGTCGCATATGCCTCAAGAATGCTAACCGGTTGACCTTCATAACGGTAATATGTTGGTAAAATAAAAATATGCGATCCCTGCAACAACTCACGCTTACTCTCAGAAGCAACTATCCCATGATAGAAAATGCCACATGATTTCTGGAGAATATCAGACATCCATTCCTCACTGCCTTCATTCTCAAATGCACCTGCAATGTGCAACTCTAAAGACTCGCGTGTATGTTCACTCAAACTAAGAAACGCCTTGACTATTTCTCGATAACCCTTTTCTTCTAGGAGATTCGATAAAAATAAAACCTTCAGCTTCTCGCTAGTATGGAATTTTCTTTCAATACCCTGAAGGGGCATAAACAAGTCTTCAGAAACGAAGTTTGGTATGGAAACGAAGTAATCTTTTCTCTCAATAAATGGATAATTGGACTGCAAGGAATCGCTTAATATAATAATTTTTTTCACTTTTTTTAGATAAACTCGTTTATTAAATTCAGCCAAGATTTTATGCGAACGAAATACCGTCTCGTATATCCCTCCTCCATGCAGATGTAAAACAACCGGTGCTCTTGCGAATATCATGATTAAAAGGTCCTTGAGATTTCCTAAAAGCGACTGAGAGACTGTCAGGTAAACAATATCAACCGTGCCAAGACGAATTGAGTCCCGAACTACTTCTAGGACCTGTAATAGTCGCTTCACCCGTGCTTTACCTTGTTCAAAGTTCCCTTTTGTAAAATCAATTGGAACCATTGAGAACTTCCGACCTAAGCAATGGAAGAGCTGTTTAGATATAAGAGATTGCCCTGTTACCGGAGGAGGGAATGGTGCAATAAATAAAATTTTTTTTTGTTTCATAGTACATCACTTCTGTTCTGTAGTTTAGTATTAGAATTAATCTCAGGCTTACAGATAAACAGTACGAGAAAAATATAAAAAGTATAAAAAGTATAACTATCAAATTGAATGTATAACCAAAAAGTGGTTAGAATTACCAGTAATGGGACCCGTTGCTGAACGGATTTAAACGCAATATACACCCCGCCGATCATAACTGGAAAGAACCCAATTTCACCAATCAATCGGAACGGCATGCTAAAGATACTATCTACCGGCGCAGTCTTAAGCCCCATCACTTCTTTAAGATACAAACTATCGTACTCAGCATACGCACCCTCCCATCCCTCCCGTAGTGGGATGTAGATATTCCCCAATCCTGATCCGAATAGGAACAGCAAAGGATCTTCAAATAATCCCTTAACTGTTGCATTAATCCTAAAAAAGCGTGATGCTAAAGATCCATCACTGTATATCCCAGCGGATACAATATTTGCAAGTCTTGGAATTTTTTCCAGGACCGGTTCGAATAATAGAAACCAACCCAATACTCCTAGCAGAATTACCAATGTGGAAAGTATTGATTTTTTCAAAGATTTTTGAGGCATGAATGCAGTAATAAATAGATAAATTGTTATAAAAACAACTGAATCTAGAAGCAGACGCATGGAAGAAAAAGTAATTGTACCTAGGAGAACCATGGTTCCCATGAGCCAGCGCACTTTTGTTTTTGCTAATTCATTTTTTAATGCAGAATAAACAATAAAAAGAACCCCATATACATGCATGCTAATAAACGAAGGTTCGGTAAACGTAAACCCCATACGGGGAGTGTATCGTTTTTCAATAAATATAAATATTGACTTGAATAGGTTAATATCAAGGAAATGTACAAAAAGCTTTATAACACCGTAGATTATAGAAATGGTATATGCAAAAATTAACGTTTCTACATCTTCTTCCAGTGATCTGCCATCAATAATATACCGGAAATAGAATAGTAAAAAAACTGAAAAACCAAGTACAATCGTAAACAAGCTTGAAATATAATTTCCAATCTGTATAGGATAAAAGACAACCGGAATACTCACTAGAGCAATAAACCCGAGAAGTACAGCATATTGTCTCAATAACACTACTCGTTCGATTCTAATGCCTAGTGCTAAACGTAGGATCACCCAAACTGCAGCCAACATGGGCGTGATCGTCGCCCACCCGGCACTAGGTGCAAAAAAAAGATTATCAAATGGTATTGTGAATAAGATCAATCGATAGAATTGATCCAAAAAATCTGGTTTTTTCGATATGTTATTCATTCAATCACTTTTTTACCAGAAAGCAGCCTTTACCATAATCACATTCCATCAGAAAAGTTCTTTTAAAGTTGATTTTATAATTGCGTCATAAATTTAAGTCTCTGGGATTCAACCACTGTGCTGTCTATCGACTCAATCTCATCACGACGAACTATATAGTTTTTCATTTTCTTAGCGAAAGATTTGATTTCCTGGATTGACTTTTGAGAAATACCCTTTGACAAGTCTATTTTTAATATGAAATTGGGTAGCTCTTTTAAAAAGGCAGTATCCTCATAACCGATTATCACGGGAAAACCCCTGGCTAAGTATTCTCGTACCTTAAGGGGACAAGCTTCTAACATATTTTCTCGAAACAATGCTAATGAACCTATGGAAATATCACACTTAGCAAGAATATCATCATATTCAGTTCTGTATCCATAGTAGAATAGATTAGTAGTGCTCTCTCCTTCCGAACCCACAATATGAAAGTCATATTCAGGTAGGCGCTCGGCGAGACCTACAATCAAGTCAACACCATGCCAGCTTTGATTGGGAGACCCAATGAAGAAAAAACCAATTCTTCTATCAACATCGACCTTTTTAATTTGTAATTGAATAGATAAGTCTGCTGAATTTGGAATCGCAATAGTATTGTGATGGAGTTTTGCAGCTCTCACTCTTAACTCGTTAGTGACAGTAATCAGTCCATCCGCTAGCTGAAGTTGAAAATTTCTTGTCATCGCATTAGCAACAAGACTTAATAAGTTTTTTACATTAGGGTTTTTTCTTAAAACAAGTTTTTGTTCTTTAATCTCGTCGGAGTTTATCTCAATCACAGTTTTATAAGCTCTAAGCAAAACAAGAGTATTTCTGCAAAACGGTACGTATCTTAAATAAAGTCGGTCAGGATCGAACTCTTCAACAGCACGGTTCAATTCATGGTATATTCCAAACTTAGATTTGAGTAAACCACCCTTAGGAACACATATTTCTGAGGAGATATAATTCTTGGGTACGTGCTCAGAAACTACAAATAATTTGACCTCATGCCCAAACCGCTGCCATTGTTGTACTTGCATGAAGACTTTTTTCGTGACACCATCATTTTTGCTGATATCATGATATAAGAAATAACCAATTCTCAAAGTTTATAAATCCTGTCTGTACCGTCTTCATACACATTTTGCAAGTCAACAATTAATTTAGCTTGTTCACGTACCGTTTCGAAGTCCACACTGCTATGTTTCGTTGTGATTACAACACAATCATATATTGAAACATCATCCAACGCTGGCTTACTAGTGTACTGGGTTCCATCCTCCGTGACAGCCTCGTACACATGTGGGTCAAAGAACTCTACAAGACCTCCCTTATTTGCTACTTCCTGCATAATTTTTAAAGCAGGGCTTTCACGTTCATCAGCAATGTTTGGCTTATAAGCCACACCCACGAAAAGAATACGGGATCCATTCACTGATTTTTTCTGCCGGTTAAGCGCCGAGGTAATCTTTATAGTCATCCTATGGGGCATGAGCATATCAATATGTCCGGCAGTATGGATCATGGTTAAATCAAAATCGAATTTTTTAGCAATGTACTCCAGGTAAAATGGATCCAAAGGAATACAGTGCCCACCGATACCGGGACCTGGATAGAAGGCTTGAAACCCGTAGGGCTTTGTTTTAGCTGCATCAATAACCTCCCAGATATTAATCCCCATTTTACCGCTCAATAATGCAAGCTCATTTATCAAGCTTATATTTACCAATCTATAGGTGTTTTCGAGTATTTTCACCATTTCGGCGACTTTGGGGCTACTAACAGGAAAAACCTGATTTATAGCCTTCTTGTACAAGGCCATACCGATTTCCTGCCCCTCTGCCGTCATAGCTCCCAGCACTTTTGGTGTGTTCTCAGTTTTAAAGGTAGTATTTCCTGGATCGACACGCTCTGGACTATATGCAAGCCAAAAATCAGTTCCATGGGTTAATCCCGATTCACGTTCGATAATGGGGAGCATAAAATCTTCCGTCGTAGTTGGATAGGTTGTACTCTCTAAGGCAATGAAGGTTCCTTTTTTCATATTACGCCCAATTTCTTCACAAGCCCCTTCAATATACCGCATATCAGGTTTACGGAATCTGTCTAACGGGGTGGGCACACAAATAAATATTGCATCACACTCATTAAGACGGCTGAAATCCGTTGTAGCAGAGAAGGTTTTATTCTGAACGACTAGGAGAAGATCCTCGTCGGTCACGTCCGAAATATAATTTCGGCCTGCCGCAGCATCTTGGGCTTTTTTTACCGATTTTTCAAAACCTAGAACTTCAATACCCTTTTTAGCGAAGGTTACCGCTAATGGTAGACCAACATACCCTAAGCCGAGAACTCCGATTTTAACTGAATTGTTGGCTATCTTTGTTAAAAATCCTTCATGTGTTGACATTAAATTGCTCCTTTAAGAACAGAAAGTATTTCATCGGCAGCATTTCCACTTCCGTAGAGTTCATTATATGGATGTTTATCAGATAAAGATTTAATCGCACCTAGTATCCGATTTTTTTCAGAACCAACCAGGACATTCCAACCCGCATCTACCGTCTCTACCCATTCGGTTTGGTCGCGCAAGGTAATACAAGGCTTTTTAAAAAAGTATGCTTCCTTCTGCACGCCACCTGAGTCAGTAATTATTCCCATACATTTTTCCTCAAGTGCAATCATTTCAAAAAAACTAACCGGAGGTACAGTAATTATGTTTGATGTGAACTCTAACCCTTGTTGTTCCAATACCTTTTTTGTTCTCGGATGTAAGGGCAACACACCATTGATCTGTGATTCATTCAGAGCTTCTACAATATTACGAAGGCGCACAGGATCATCGGTATTCTCTGCCCGGTGAAGAGTGATTAAAAAGAACTCCCCCGGCAGGGAAAAGGGCAGGTTTACGGTAAATTGCCGATAGTACAATGAAGCATCAAGCATGATATCTCCGGTTTTATACACACCCTTACTGATCCCTTCTTCTTTTAAATTCGCTACTGCAGTATCCGTGGGACAAAACAAGAAATCCGAAATGTGGTCTGTAAGAATACGGTTTTGCTCTTCTGGCATGTTTTTATTAAAACTTCGTAATCCTGCCTCTACATGAACAACGGGTATGTGTAGCTTACTTGCAGCAAGAGCTCCTGCGATAGTAGAGTTTGTATCGCCATAGGTTAATAAACAATCAGGACACTCCTCTTTTAAAATTCCTTCAATTCCTTCCAGCATCCTTCCCGTCATAGCTCCATGACTACCGGAGCCTATTTCCAGGTTTCTATGCGGTTTGGGAATTTTCATTTGATCAAAAAACACCTCAGACATATTTGCATCGTAATGTTGTCCTGTGTGTACAATAAGCTCTTCAAAAAAGTGTGCATATTTCTCTCTTATTTTCCGGCTGAGGACTGCGGCTTTTACAAATTGAGGGCGTGCGCCTACTACCGTTATTATCTTCTTCAATGTTGTTCCTTCCCTTCTAACAATCCCTCCCGTTGGAGATATTCAGTACCACACGTCGGGCAAATCAGGTCGCTATTTAATTTCTCTCCGCATTTGCACACCCAACCATTAGCCTTTGCTGGATTACCGTACACTAAGGCATGGGCGGGCACATCTTTAGTAACAACCGCACCGGCTCCTATGAAGCAATATTCTCCCAAGGTTACTCCGCACACGATTGTTGCATTAGCACCAATGGATGCGCCTTGTTTTACAACAGTCTTCTTATACTCCGCCTTCCGTTCAACGAAGGCTCTCGGGTTTATTACATTAGTAAATACACAGGACGGGCCGCAAAACACATCATCTTCAAGAACAACATCATCATAAATACTGACATTGTTCTGAACCTTCACCCTATTGCCGATAATAGCCCGAGAACCAACATTCACATTCTGTCCCAGGGAGCAGTCTGAACCGATAACAGCATGTGGCATTATATGGGTAAAATGCCACACCTTTGTCCCCGGACCTATTCTTGCCCCCTCATCCACATAGGAGCTTTCGTGGACGAAGTAATTTTCTTCTTTAGCCATGAATTGCCTCTCGGATGGAAGCAATCACCTCATCCTGTTCGTTCCGAGTAATGAATGCGTGCATTGGCAGACTTAATACCTGTGTACTCAGAGAATCGCTTACCGGGTACGGTCCAGAATCCTTAAGATAAGAGAAGGCTTCTTGTTTATATAGCGGCATAGGATAATGCACAGAGGTTGGTATTTCTTTTGTGGACAATACTTCTCTCACCTTGTCCCGATTTTCAACCTTGATTGTATATTGGGCCCAAGAAGAAACATTCCCATCTATAATCACCGGTGTCTCAACAATATCTTGTAGATGCTTGGTATAATATGCAGCAGCCTCATTGCGCAGCTCAATCTCTTGAGAAAAGTTTCTTAACTTTACCCGCAATATTGCTGCCTGAATGGTATCAAGCCTTCCGTTAATGCCAACGTATCTATGATGGTACCGCTTTGATTGTCCATGATTAATATATTTTCTAAGCAGGTCGGCAAGATCAGGATCATTAGTGAACATTGCTCCACCGTCGCCATAACAACCCAAAGGCTTTGCAGGAAAAAAACTTGTCGTGGCGATCTCACTGAGATTGCAAGAACATTTACTACCAGAGCGTGCACCAAAGGATTGCGCCGCATCTTCAAGTACCCAAAGTCCATGTGCTTTGGCGATGCTGTTTATCGCATCGAAGTCCGCTGGTTGACCATACAAGGAAACGGCAAAGATCCCACGCGTCTTATTGGTAATCTTTTCTTCAATTTTTGCCGGATCAATATTAAACGTAATTGGATCAACATCAACAAATACAGGCCGTGCTCCCCAATGGCTCACCATACTAGCGGTAGCAAAATAGGTAAAAGCGGGAACAAGTATCTCATCCCCTGGTTTAACACCCTTCGCCATAAGCGGTACAAGTAATGCATCGGTTCCGGACGAACACCCTATAGCATAGGAAACACCTGCGAAATCCGCAAGCTCAGCCTCGAGAGATGAAACCTCATCACCATTTATAAACTGCGTACTATCAAGTACACCCTGAATTGCCTGGTCTATTTCTTTTTTATACTCTCTATATTGCTTACCAAGGTCGACAAATTGCATTCTCATAGCTCCTTATGAAAAGGTTCCCACCATATCGGTGGTCTTGAACTCAAATGGAAGGTCTACGGGTCGTCCGTCTTTCATCGACTTGTAGATGGCCAGAACAACATCTACCGCCTTCCTTCCCTCCTCCCCAGAAACCGCGGGATCACGATCTTCTCGGATAGCATCAATAAAATCCCTATACAGGGCGGTGTGGCCAAAACCATACACACTCGGCGGATCCTTCTCATGTGGATTTACTACAGAGTCTTCAAGGTCCCCATACTCTTGCGCATCGGCGAATCTCCAGGTTTCAATCTTATTTACAGCAAGACCGCCAATGACAGCAGATCCTCTTTCACCAAAGATACTTAGTGTTTCGTTTATATTTGTCGGGTACACATTTGCAGTGCCCTCAATTATTCCCACCGCGCCGCTTTCAAATTCAAGGATGGCTGATCCGAAGTCTTCAGCCTCAATAGGTCTCTGGAACTTCCTTGTTACTCCATGAACTCTTTTAACCGGACTATTCATGAGCCACTGGAGCAGATCAATTCCGTGGGTACACTGATTCATTAGGGTGCCGCCGTCTTGAGCCCATGTTCCCCGCCAGGGGGCCTGGGCATAGTACCCTTCATTCCTGTTCCATCGGATTTGAATTTGTCCATGCAAGATTCGGCCAAAACGCCCCTGTTCTACAGCAGTCCGCAATCTCTGAATAGGTGCATTAAACCTATTTTGGAAGCACACACCAAGCCGCATACCAGTATCTTCAGAAACACTAATCACACGGGTCATATCATCCGTATCCAAAGCCATGGGCTTTTCTGTTAATACATGAAAACCAGCACGCATGGCATCGATGGCAATCTGAGCATGGATACCTGATTCTGTTGCAATAGCAACCAGATCGATTTCTTCCTTCGCAATCAAGTCGTGATAATCTTGATAGACTTCAACTTGATTCACATGACCTGTTTTCGTGTAGTATTCCTGTTTTTTTTCTTCTGCCCGGTTAAGGTCTGGATCACATACGGCTACCAATTGTACCAATTCTTTGTTGTTCTGGTATGCTTCTATATGCTTGTAACTGATGCGGCCACAGCCGATGAGAGCAATTTTAATCATCATGTTTCCTAATTAAATCCTTTTAAACTCATAAATTTTTTTGATTGCTAACCGAGTAAAAATTAATATAAGTAAACCTGCACACCCGTACAAAATGAGTCCTTGCACGTTAATGGATACCAAGATAGCTATAAGTAACATTGATAACGTAGTAAAAACATGGGGTTTCAATGTAACTAACGTCAATTGACTGTGCGCAATTAGGGTTCTTAACCAAAAAAAGACAATAAATGAAATGCCGGTACTTACAGAGGCTCCGAATCCTCCATAAGTTGGTACTAAAAGTATGTTACCAACTAGATTCACCATCGCAGCTACGATCGTAACTACGAGAGTCAACCATGTTTTTCTCTTAAAGGAAATCGCCAAACCTGTGGTTTCGGAGAGAGTATACATCACCGGAAAAAAAAGCAGAAAGGGGATCATTGTAAGCGAAGCATAGTATGACTCATCAATAATTATTTTTACCAGGTCTTTAGAAACGGCAACTACAATAAATATGATTGTTAGAACATACGCCATGAGAGAACTAATTATGCTAAAGCGTTTTGTACCCGGTTCTTCTGAATACCATCGATAGCTGGTTGGTGCATAAAATGTACTGAAAGCAGTTTGAATAATTGTGAAAAGCCCTGCGATTCTAAAAGCATTAGAATACAGCCCTAATTCATAAAAAGTTGACCATGAACGTAGTGCTACTTTATCCATAGAATTTAATATCCACATGAACGCTCCTGCAATAGCAAGGGGTGTACCATACTTTAAATAAGACACCTGTTCCCGGATGTTCAAACTTTTTAGATCAAGTTCCCAGGTCTTATTCAGATACAATCTCTGAAGGAGGCTAGTAAGAACAAGAGAAGTAACAAATGCAACAACTACCGCCAAGTAATCTGCCTGTATTAAGTATGCAAACAGTAAAAGCACTAAAACATTGGTGACTTTATTTGATATATTGAAAACAGAATACAATAAAGCTTTCTCTCGCATACGAATAAGCAGAGACGAAAACCTTAGTACAACTGATAATACAGCAGAAACACATAGCAACCCAGCGACCAAAAATGATTGCTCCTCAACAACCAGATTGGAAACCGGCTTCCACCATATCACCACAATTATTCCGATCAATCCAGAAAACAGTAGCGGTGGAATAAAGGAATTGGTGAATAGGCTTTTTTTATCGGTCGACTGGTGATATTCCCTTACAAACGCCTGATCAAAACCAAGAACAGTGATCAATTGTATTAGTTGATTTATAGTAATGAAAAAGGACCCTCGCCCTAGTTCTTCAGGTGAAATAAGGAACGTTGTAATGGGAACTACAGCAAAGGCAATTAACGCAGATACTATGGGGCCAATAGAGAACCCGCTAAGCCCCCTAAAGAATTTAGAAAATTCGGTTTGCTTACTCACCTACGAGCACCATTATATAAGTCAAGCCATTGGCTCTTTACTGCAGCCCATGATGATATCCTATCAATAATGGAAGTATTTACTGATGCTTTTTGCTTTTCAACCTCAATGTCCCCTAAGATTTGGCTCAGAGTCTCAGATAAACACCCTATTGAGTCAATCGAATGAAAGTAACAGCCTTCTTTTCGTAACTTATCATAGGGCAACCAGTTTCCAGTGATGACTATACTCCCTGCAAACATATGCTCTTGCATAGACGCGGATTGTGCATCAGTTTCTTGTAAATTAATGAATACATCGGTTTCTAATGTTGACTTAGCTAACTCAATATCCGACAAAAAAGATTCATTCGATTTGATTTCTATGGTAGATGATGCAATAACCGCTTTTAGTGCTCCCAAGTAATCCAAATCGCTGCGTCCATAGCCTAGTGGTAAATAAACGGTAATTTTGCTTTTTACTTCAGCCGGAATTTTTTCTAACTCCTGGAGTATTGGTATATGCTGCTGCTGAGACCTCGCATTGTAACCGACTTTGATTCTGAATTTCTCTTGCTCATCGTCACTGTGTTTTTTACATAATTCTTTAATATTCTCTATATTCGGAAGTGCAAAACGGGCCATATTCACTTGTTTTTTATATCGGTACTTTTTATAGAAAAACTCCTTCATTTCATCTGTGCTAAGAGAGACCAAACTCGACAAAAAAACTGCAATTTTCTTCATCAAGAAGCGAAACGTATTTACCGGAACAAATAAGTCTGAGCCCCAAAATGTGATGATAGAATTCGCCCTACGTAATTTTGCACCTAATAAAATTATTACTTCTCGAGCTCCACCTAGATAATGTATGTGTAGAGTGTCATTACTTGTTAGGCACATCCCTAGGGAAAAATACCAACCAAACTTCCTTAGAGGACTGGCGGTACACTTTCGTGCTTTTTCCCACCAGTACTCAGGGTTTGACTCATCCCTACCTTTATGAGGCATAGGAATGTAATTTAAGGAAGTATCAAGCAAACAGATTTCTTTTTCTGCGCCAATTACCCTAAGATAATCCTCAATAAAAATGCTTTCACTATTCCCAAGTATATAGATCAAGTGTATTTCCTATATTTTTTATATGTGGATACCAACTCACCCCATTCTCCGATGTCATACCATGAACCCGAACTTACAGGAAATACTCCCACTCGCCCTCCCCGATTTTTTATTTTATCAATTAAATGGGTAATATGAAAAAAGGTGTCCTCAGGAATCTCATCTAGTAGATGTGGTTCAAGTACATACATCCCACTATTTATCTGAAAGATATAGTCTGGCTTCTCCTCTATCGAACTCAAAACACCATCCGCAGTTGTATTTATCACACCATATGGAATTGGGTAGTGCTTGATTACTGATACCATCGTTAACTCATTATTATTTGCCCTGTGATAATCTAGGATAGAAAAGTAATCCTCATCAATCAGAATGTCACAATTTATAACAAAAAATGTGGTTTTAAGATAATCTTTCATCAGCGAGAGACTACCGGCAGTACCGGTGGGCTTTTCCTCGGAAATATACTTAATATCAAAATTATGATCTAGGGAATTAAAGTAATACTCAATTAAATCTGCCTTGTAATTTACTGACATAATAAAATTACTGCATTCATATTTCGAGAACCTATCCATTATTTCATGAACGATCGCCTTATCGTTCACTGGTACTAGTGGTTTTGGGATAATATTTGTTAATGGTTTTAGTCTCGTTCCTTCACCGCCAGCCATAATCACAACTGGAAGATTGATTGACCGTGCAGTTGGTTTTTCTGGGAATAAATCGTCCCAGAGAATTATTTTTATAAGTTCTCGGGATGTCTTCTTAATCACAGGCATGCACTCAAGCCTGAGCTCAATCATCAATTCTTTTATCCGTTCCTCTGGGGTAGTTTCATCAGCAATTATTTTTTTACCAATTTGAATATCAATTAAACTAGTTGAAAGACCAATTTTAGCTAATAATGCTCGCTGAATATCTCCTATACTAACTAAATCTATAAGTTTCGATCCATCCATAATAAACAGAAGACGGACATGCTCGCTATCCATTTTTGTAAGGGCATCTAAAAGTGTATTACTAGGCAAAATTCTTCTTGTCTGAATATCCTTATTATGCATCATTCATCCTTTGTATCTTTGCAGGATTACCATAGGCAATTACATTATCTGGAATATTCCGGGTGACATTTGCACCTGCACCTATAATAACATTGCTTCCAATCTGTACTTTGGGGTGTATAACGGCATTGGCCCCTATATATGTACAATTTCCAATTTTTGATCCACCTAATACTGTACACCCTGGTGCCAAAACAGAATAATCACCTATCTCAACATTGTGTGTTACATTCGCATAATAGTTAAGGCGAACACCATTCCCCAAAGTAGAATTAGACGAAACTGAGGAAAAGCGCTGAATAAGACTACCATTCCCTAATTTAGCTGATTTAGAAATATAAGCTTTATCAGAAATCACTGTTTGAGGACCCATTCCCAATTGGTAATAACTTTCAAAAAGCTTCTTCCTGATTCTAGGTGAATCTGGACTCACAACAAATCTAATTGAGGTATCTATTTCTGACATTAAGAAACCCTGGTCAGAACCAAGATATTTTTGCTCACAATCGCCGTATTGTACTAAATCTGTATACCCTACTATTTGCAATGAGGAGTCCTCTCCAATGAGCTCAACAATCTCATCAAAATAGCCAATTAAAATTACACGCCTACTAACTGTCATAAAATTTATTAATCATCGAACAAATATAATCGACTTCCTCATCGCGTAAAGTTGGATACAACGGCAGTGTAACAATGTTATTCAACAATGGTTCGTTTAACTTAAATTTATGATTTTTATAATAAGAAAAATCAGAGATCAACTTATAATGCCGGCTAGTTTGAATACCGTTAGAACTCAAGTATTCTCTCA
Organism: Spirochaeta lutea; assembly: GCF_000758165.1. Taxonomy (NCBI): domain Bacteria; kingdom Pseudomonadati; phylum Spirochaetota; class Spirochaetia; order Spirochaetales; family Spirochaetaceae; genus Spirochaeta; species Spirochaeta lutea. Next base: position 60,385 of record NZ_JNUP01000069.1, read on the forward strand.
ATCCATCTGGATTCTCTTTGGGGATAATTACCATTAAGTGGCATGCTGACTCACTTAAAATTCTCTCTAAAAAAGGTATAAATATATTACTATTATTTATTAATTGATCAAAGTAGCGGGTAACTAATTCTTGTCTCCGCTGGTTGAAACCTTCAACCTTTTTTAATTGTTCAATGCCTATACTAGCGCGCAAATCATCTAGTCTATAATTGTAACCGAGAAGTCTAACCTCATACTCCGATGCATGCCCCTTAAAACGATCAAAACTCAGAGTAGTCATTCCATGTGAACGTAACAATTTAAGTGTATCAGCATAATCATCAGAATTCGTGACAACCATTCCGCCCTCTCCGGTTGTCATGTTCTTATTTCCATAAAAACTGAAACAAGCAATATTACCTTTGGTTCCAAGATAAGAGCCGTCCGAATTCTTCCCAAGAATGGAATGTGCACAATCTTCAATAATATGAAGATCATATTTATTTGCAATACTGAGTATTTTGCCCATCTCAACGGAGTAACCTCCGTAATGCATCACCATAATTGCCTTAGTATTTGGTGTAATCTTTTTCTCGATCTCTTCAGGATCCAAAGTCAAATCGGAAACAGACTTTGGATTTACAAAAACTGCTTGAGCCCCAGTATATTCGATGGCATTCGCAGTAGCAACAAAACTTAGTACTGGACAAAGAACTTCATCACCAGGTCCAAGGCCAATAGACAAACAGGCCATATGTAGTGCAGCAGTACAGTTTGAGACAGAAAATGCATATTTTACACCGATCTTCTCGGCGAACATCTTCTCGAACTCATTCGTTACTGGTCCCATTGTTAACCAATTACGCTGTACCACTGATTGAACGGCCTGGAGTTCTTCTTGCCCAAGGGAGGGCTCCGCCAATGGAATTTTATATGCCATAATGTTCCTCACATCTTCCCATCAAGGTATTTTCCTGTTTCCTTGTGCCCAAAATTTGGCAATAAGGTTTTGAATAATGCAACTAATTCTGTCTTCTCCCAGCTTCCCCGCTTGAGTAAAGAATGGATGGTTTGGGTAAAATCCCGTAGGAGGGATTGATCAGCTCCATGAGAGTTTAAAACAACACCTAGAGTCGAGAAGCGGTCTAAATCCACCTCTTCTCCCGGCGTGAAAAACTCTTCAAAATCTTTTTCCCCCGTCGTATCACTTTTAGAAAAATAGCACGGCCACCTGCCATCCTGTTTAAGGGTAGCTACCGAGGACCGTGCTTCATCTTCTGATGCACACTCTACAGCTTGGTAACCCCGTGATTTCAGGAAGTTTTTTGCGATCTCTGAGAAGGTAATCAGATTCAATTCCTCACTGAGCTTGGGAAAGAAAATCTCCTTGCTTTCCCCAAGAATGGTGGACATGAGACACAGCTGCCCGGCCTCTTCAAACGTCACAAAATACCGGCGCACATCGTTGGGGGCGGATATCGGCTGGTTTTTTTCTATACGTTTCGTAAACCCTTGTAATAAACTGCCATCAGAAAAGGCCACATTGGCAAAGCGTGCCGTGGATATGGTGATTTTGTCAGCGTATGAGAAAAGGTACTGCTCCATTATTCGCTTTGAAGCACCCATCATATTTACCGGATTGGCTGCCTTATCGGTAGATACACAAAAGTACTTCTTAGCTCCGGTCTTAATTGCGAGTTCAATAGTTTTTATGGTGTTAAGGATATTTACCTGCACCATTCTCATGAGCGTGTAGGGATCGCGTTCACTCCGAACATGCTTCAAAGCCGAGAGATTGAGGACGTAGTCAAAAGTAGGCTGGGCAGTGATATAGGCCTCGAATTCCACAGACCCGCAATCGATGGCAAAGGTACTGAAATCACCAGAAATATACCCAAAAGAGCTTCGAATATCTCGGACGAGTTCTACAAGATTGTTCTCGCTTAGGTCGACAACATGCAGCTTTTTCGGATTACGCTTGAATATCTCCTTGGTGACTGCCTGTCCAATTGACCCCGCACCGCCGATGACTAAGAAACTTGATTGCTCAACCTTTTTTGAGAGCTCTGATTCCCAAGACTCAACATCCTTTGCTAATAATTCATTGGTTCGACCGATCATCTGTAAATCAGGGTTGTTCATTGATCCTCCACGAGTAGTACTTGTAGGTAGTAAGGTCCGGCTTGTCCACCAGCAACATGCTGTGCCGTACTTTTCATTCTCTCCGGCGCAGCGACCCCCTCCCCGAAGAGAACCAGCTCGGAAGAAGAAGGGGTGCGGGAGGGGCGGGCATTGAAATCACCCTCAGATATGTGACGAAAGCCCAGGCCGTGGCGGCCGGCGGTATGCTCGACGATAAAATCCAGGTCGCTGGGGCCCACCAGGGTTATGCTGCGGCGACCCCGATGTTTGGCGTCCAGGGCCAGGTTGTCGATGGTTTGTTTCCAGCGGACCACGCTGCCGATGGTGCGGCGCAGGTAGCGGTAGCTGCGCTTGGCCACCTCCCGGGTACCCTCGGGGGTCAGGCTGTAGGCCAGGTTGCGGCCGTTTACCTTGTGCATTACCAGCCAGCCCTTGTGCACCAGGCGTTTGATGATGCTGTTGGTCATGCCCAGGCTGATGCCCAGTACCGCAGCCAGGTCGCGCTGGCGCAGCTGGTCGGCTTTTTGGGCCTGAATGGTCTGAATACTCTGCAGGGCCTGGTACTCTAAATCGGCCTCGTGCTGCTGAGCCTGGGAGGGTTCGGTGGGACTGGTTTGCTGCTCCGGTGGGTTGTCCCGGGAATCTTGATCGGCCTTTGAGGCTTCTGTAGGCCCTTTGGTCGGCTCGTGACTATGTTCTTTTGGCTCCAGGCCGGTACCTTGTTGGCCCTGGCTTTTGGATGGCATTCCCCGGTTTGTTTTCGGCTGCGTCCTACTGGCTCCCGGCTGCTCCTTGCCTTGGTTTCCAGGGGGCTGACCGTGGAGAGGTGGTGTATTGAATTGGTCTGGTTTGGGGTTCCCGGGGGAAGGCCCTTTTTTTTCTGCCATGGCTTTTATTTCATAGTGCGCAAAAGGTTGTAAACGACACCAGATATAGCGGTGCAACCAATGATTCCACTCATGGGTGGTGTCGCCGGGGTGCAATGTTACAACCTTTTTTGCGCACTATAGGATCGTTATGCTGATTTCGTTCCAGATCCACCGTACCTGGGATCATCTTCGTCCCTAGTATCGTCCCGGAAGACGCGGCTCCGCCCATTCCCGGGCTTGAAGACAAGCCGGTAGGATCCTGGTTGGTAGTCCTGTCCGGAGGCGGCCGAAACACGCTCACCGGGCTGGGGCGGAAGGCCTCCGCCTCTGTGGTGCCGGAGATCCCGGGGCCGGTCTGGTACATGCGGCCGTGGGTTTGGACTCCGGTATTTGTTCGATAATTGAACAATATCCCGGGTTGCCCGGGCTGTCAAAGCAATACGGCTTCGGCGGACCCGGCTTCGGAGGCATAGATGGCTGCCCCGCCTTCGGCACTTCTTTGAAGTGTATACTTTTGTGGTCAGGGCTGTGGTTGGTCATGATGGATAGAGAGCAGGTTATCGAAAGTACATACGGTCATCCTACATAAAAACCGCTTGTACGGCACGCCGTCAATTGGCGTGGAGTTTGCCCTGCCCTTCAGGGCAGGAATAGCAAACTCCATGACAATAGGCGAGTCCTTGCCGACGCAGCCGAAGCAAGGACCGTGACAATAGGCGAATCGGTCTCGAAGTCCTTGTTATATGGCATCTATCTGTATGCATCTTTCCGATGTTCGATATCAATAACAAACACCATCACGCGTTCTTCTTCTATTTTATAGAATAATCGGTAATTACCTAAGCGATAACGGTAAAATTTAGAAAGCTCACCCTTGAGACGTTTTATGTTTGGACCAAAGAATGGATTCTTCTTCAATTGAGGGTAGATATAGGAAGTGATTTTTGAATAGAGCGACTTATATTGTGATTTCTTTATTTTCTTCTCAAATGACGTCGTTTCTGCAATTGAGAATTCTTTAGTCGACAATTTTATAATTCCCGGATTGAATTTCTGATTCGCCTCTCTTTAATGTATTTATCAGATCGCTATCGGAGAGAATGTTTTCCATCTCTTCATCGGTGACGAAAGCCTCTTCAGATATATAGGACATAGTAGCAAACTCAATAAAATTCGAAATTGATCTCCGGTCACCCTCCGCAGCTTTTTTGAATATTGAATATGTATCATCATCGATTCGAATGGTTATTGTCTTTGACATTCATTTATCCTCTCAATTATTCTATTTTAGTCAAGTTGCTTTTTGGTTTCAAGAGTAAATCATTTTTTGGGAAGAGATAATCGTTGGTGTACAATTCTTTCTGTAAAAGTGCTCTCTGTAAGGGGGCTTGAAAAAGGT
>NZ_JNUP01000069.1:64823-76894 GCF_000758165.1 Spirochaeta lutea
TGAAGACATCCAGGGGGGAGGCAAGGACAGCATCACAAAGACAATCGGTACCTTCATGAATCTGGCCATGAAGTTGGAACAGGAGAAGGCCTTGGACCAAAAAACATGGCAAAAGCTACCTCGGTTATACGTGCAGCTGGCCCCGGGTTGGCAAGAATTATGCACAAAGGGAAACGCGGATTGGCCGTGACCGAAGATCAAACTGCTGAGAACAAACTCTGGTCCAAAACCCGGGCGCGTGTCGAGCATGTCTTTGCCTATAAGAAGTACACCCTAAATTTCAGACTGATCAGGAGAATAGGATTACAACGTGCTGATTTTGAAATTGGGTTAGGGAATTTGGTTTATCATATTCAACGATTCTGCTTTCTTATCAGGCAACCGGTGAGATAAAAGAGTCTGATACAAAGTTATGGGATGTAAGATCCCCAAATTTGAGAATGTTGAGAGGAAACTCTCAGATAAAAACCGAAGATTTTTCTGACTTGCTGAAGAATCTGCCTACATGCTTGGGTTTCCAGAGGTGCCCCATTATGAATAAGCTGTGCCCCCATGGAGTGCCAAACCTGAGTTATCTGAGAAGTTCATCCTAGAAGGGACTACATTTCTTTCAGCGCCTCACATACAAGCCGCCACGGTACATACTCTTGTTCCAGACGCAGATGAGGAGCCAGGGCATTGGTACACAGATCGCGGTAGAGGTCCCGCTCTGGTGGGGTTAGGTTCGGGAGGTCGGCCTTGGTTTGTTTTGCCTCCCTGCCCCAAGAGGTTCCGCAGCGAAGCAGGGTTTGGCGATCCATTAACATGGATTCAGCCTGGGGAAAGGCCTGGCGGAACTGGTTTAAGATGGCAAACCCATGGGTATCAATATCTCCCCAGTAGAGCAACCGGCATTGACCCAGCCACTGGGCTTGGGAGAGGGCGGTAAAATCGTATCCCCGACCGAATACCACTATCGACCCAGGCAGAGCAGGAAAAGCCAGGGCAGAGATGTCGTTCTCGCAGACAAATACCCTGGAGACCGGCAGGGGCCTGGCAGCAAACTCCTGGGCGGGCACGGTAAGATCTTGCCAGCCCCCGGTGCAGGATAGAAGTGTTTGATCTAGAATCCTAAACCGAATCAGATCCGGAGGCTGGCGGAATCCGTAGCGGTGGATAAATCGGCGAACACCCCGCATATAGGGCGGTGCTGTATCGGCGGGAACACCGGAAGTACTAAGCCAGCTGTCCAGGATGGACCAGCGAGATTCAATAAACTTCGTATCGATGCCCGGCAGCGACAGTTCACGGAGGAACAACCCATTATCCGGATGGTCTTTTATCCATAGGTACAGTGTTACCAGCCTCTCAATATCCGGCTCCCACTGTAATACACCCAGACCGACCCTGGACACCCAGGGCTCAAGCTCCGGAGCCTGGGTTACCAGCTTCTTTGACAAGTCCAAAAATCGGCGCAACTCCTTGGTAACCCCCAAGAGTCCGGCCAGGGCGGTGATGTCGGCAAACACGAGAGATCGGGGAATGGTATTACGGCCGAGTTGACGGTGGTTAATGGTCTGCCAGGTCAGTTCAATACTCCCGGGTTTCTCCATAGCCGAGAGCTGGGCTATCCAGGCCTGGAGTGCGGGAAAATGGTCAACCATCTCCCGAGAGCTGGGACGAACCAGGGGTACATCCAGGGGAAACCGGGTCGGTGCCGAATCCAGGGGCAAAAACCTGCCTTGATCCCACTGTTTTCGAAGACGCTGGATGAGCTCCGCTTTGCCCGGCCATGGAATGGTCATGGCTTGGCTCCCCGATGCTCCGCCAGTTCCTGGCGGTATTCCTGGATGGTTAGGCTGCGGAGCTGGGATTCACGGCCGTCCTGATTGTAAACAAAACCCAGAGTGGACACATAGGGTTCAATCACATGGATCTTCTGCAGGGGTGTAATTATGAGAAGCTGCAAATTAAGTTCCCGAAACAGCCGCAGGCCGTAATCTGCTGATTCATCCGACCCTCGGCCGAAGGCCTCATCGATCATCACAAAACGAAAACTTCGGGATCGGATTTCGCCGAACTCCAGCCCGAACTGGTAGGCGAGGCTGGCAGCCAATACCGTGTAGGCCAGTTTTTCTTTTTGCCCGCCGGATTTACCCCCCGAATCGGTATAATGTTCGTACTCGGTGTTGTCCTGAATCCACCGTTCCGAAGCAGCAAAACTAAACCAATTCCGTACATCCGTAACCTTTTCGGTCCAGCGGCGATCCAGGTCGGTGCTGCCCTCCCTGCCCCGGAACCGGTCTATGATTGCTTTTACCTGGATGAATTTTTCCTCCGAATACTGATCATCTCCAGTACCGGTAAAGCTGCCTTCGATACAGCTCTTGAGTTCTTGGCGGAAAAGCCGTATTTCATTATCAGCGTTGGGTTGGGTTTCCAGCTGAATATACCGGTCCTTATTAAACTCAATAGCTGCCATGGATTGGTTTATCCGGTCGACCCGTTCACTGATAATCTGGGTCTCCTTTTTCAACTGGGCTTGAAAATTGGCAATCTCCCGGATGGCATTCTGGTTCAACAGCTCCTTAAAATGATTCTCAAACCGCGGCAAATCATCACGCTCCAGTTTTTCCAACATGCTTCGGTATTCTCCAGCAGATTCCAGAGAGGTGTCCAGGTCCCGGGTTTCGGCGGGGTATTCCCGGCGAAAATCCTGCATAGCACTGGCTATCTGGACCTCCAGGGTTCTCAGGCGCTGCTCTTCCGCATCAAGCTTTGCCTGAATCCACGTCCGAAATTTGCTCTGATAGTTGTCACAGCTTTCTACAGTCAGGGTGTGGTCTCCCAGGGCCTGAGTCCGGAGAGGATCAAGCTCCCTGTTAAGGGCTTCCAGGGTCTGGATATTCTCCCCGATAACCGAGCAGGTTTCCTGATACATTTCCTGGGCTACCTCTAACCGCTCTCTCAGCCGGGCAAGCCCATCACGGTGATCATACACTGCCTTCTCTTGGCTGCGGATTATCTGTTCAATGCGGGACAGCTGGGTTTGCAGGGTCTGTAAAATGTTGCTGGCCTGCTCCAGTGCCTGAATTTCCCGGCGGATCTGCTCCAGCCGTGCGGCTATAGGCTGCCAGTTAATATCATCGAACTGAGTAACGCCCTTCAATTGGTAAACCTGCGACCTTCGTTCCTCAATGCGGTGTTTCTCTGTCTGAAGTCCGGCAATGTCAGCGGCGATTTCCTGCATTCGGGTTTCTAAGCTCTGAGCCTGGGCTTGGAGGGTCTTGATTTTTGATTGATTCTGCCAACCCAGGACGTATCGGGACCGGTCATCCAGGGCATGCCGGTCGTCCTTCTCGTGGCGGTTTTGGTTGCCCTTTATCTGCCCAGCCCGAGTAATACCCCGGCTGGCCCGCCGAAGATCTTCCATGGTGTGGCAGCAGGTATAATCAAAGCGTTGTTCCAGCTGGGAGGAAACCCAAGCAGCCATGGTACTATCCTGTTTAACCTGCAGATGATTGATAAGGGAGTCCGGATCGACCGATGAGAGGTCGGACTCGACCCCCGATATGACCCGGTAGTACACAAGCTTGCCTCCCAGGTGAGTTTGATCCACCCACCCAGCTACTTGGGTATACACCCCATCAGGCACCAGCAAGGATAGGGCGAAACCATGTAAAAGCCGCTCGGCAGCGCCCTCCCACTGCCTGGATTCCTGGCGTACCATAATCAGCTCACCGGCGAAGGGCAGTTCGTCCTCAGAGAGTCCCAGAGCCTCACAAAGCTGTCTGCGGATGGCAATCTGCCGGGAATTAATGTTGCTCTTGCGCCCCTGAAGCGAGGCTATTTCTCTGGTCAGCTCCCCGTGAGTGGTTCTATGCCCCGTCAAGTCCACGCTCAGTTCGGTTATCCGGTTACCTACACTGGCCGCCTGGTTGTCCAGTTCAGCAAGAATCACATCGGCTTGGTGACGGTTTTCCAGAAAGCCCTCGGGGTTTTGGGCCTTCGGCAGTTCAAGGTGATTACAAAGCCCCCCGTATTCCTCCGCCCGGCCTAACCGGCGGCGCTTTTCCTGCTCCAAGGTCCCTTCTTCCTGCCCCAGGGCTGCTAAACGGTCGCCCCCCTTCTCAGAAATTGCCAGTTTTACCGAATCCCGTTCACCCCGGCTGAAATCCAGTTCTTCACTCAACCCCTGGAGTTTCAGTTCCTCCTTTTGGGTCTGCCGGGTAAGCCGATCGATCCGTTGGGATAGGAGGTCCCTCTTGATGCCGGCAAAGTAAAGAGCCAGGGCTTCCCGATGCCCTCGCCATTGCTCACTGTTCTGTCCGGCAACGGTATGTTTGTCTAGTTTCTCCACCATAGGGTGAAGTCGGCCAATCTGATCCTTGGCACGGAGTACTGCCTGATGCGCCCTATTCAAATCATCAAAATGAGTTATCAGCGCCTCAATCCTCGGCCCCACATCAAAGGCCTCCAGCATATGCTGACGGACAAAGGCGGTGAGGTTTCCCACAGACTTCATCGATACCGTCTGATGGAAGAGTTCCATGGCCTGTTCGCCCTGAAGACCGAAGCGCCGCCGGAAGGCGGCTCCATATCCGGTAAAGCTGTCAAATATGGGTTCAGTACGATCCAATGACCGGAGGTTCTTCCGCAGCTGGGAAAGGTCGCTGCCGAATCCCGAAAAGTGTTCCTGAATGGATAGACTCTGATCGGAAACCACATAGAACCGGGTTGGTTGGCCATTGGAATCCCTTTGATGAAAAACCTGGGCCAAGGCGACGGTTTGATCGTAGCCCTGATTGTAAAACACCCCTAGGATGACTGAATAGTTATTCCGCCCCCGCAGGGCTACAGGCTTGGCAGCGTAGCCGGTCTCGCTGCGCTCGGACTTGTAGTACCCGAGGACATAGGACCGCAGATCGCGCTCCCGGTGCTCGGCTCCTGCAGCCTTGTTGTAGGATATCCGGTTTGGCGCCACCAGAAGAGTTGTAATGGCATCCGCCAGGGTGGACTTTCCCGACCCAATGTCCCCGGTCAGCAGGGTGTTCCTGCCTTATAGGGGAAGGGTCCAGACCTTGTTATGAAAGGTACCCCAGTTATATACCTCGACCCGGTGTAATCGGAACCCGGCCAAGGTATCATCGGCAGTAAAATCTAACAGCGAGCTCATTCCTCCTCCCGGTCAAGGGCATGATCAGCGTATTCCCGCAGCCGTTCATCGAACTGGTTCATCCACTGGGCATCCACAAACGCTGAAAGAATACGCTTTATTTCCAGTTTAGTTTTTGCGGAGTCTATAAACCGAATGAATCCCAGGTCTGCGATTTTTGATAGAATGGAGGACATCCGGTCAATGGTACGGCTTTCAGTATTACCCTCAGGTAAAAAGGTGCGCAGCATTTCCACCACCTCATCGGTGCTCAAAATAAGCCGGTCCTCTCCAGTAGAGGAATCATGATCTGCCAAGCGCCGGCGCAGCAGCACCAGAGTCAGACTTACCGGATAGGAAAGCCGCCGCCGGGGTATAAGCCGGGGCAGGTTCTCGGTTTCCTGGTCATCTTCCCGGTTTTGCAGGAAGCCATACCCTGCCTGCTCGTCTACCACTACCTGGAGCCCTAGGAGGCTTACATAATCCTGTATTCTGCCCTGGTGCCGTACCAGCTCTTGCCACTGAGTCTGGTTGTCTTCACGGTACAGCACCCCCTTGAACAGGGATATGAGGAGGGGCGATAGGCTGTTGTGCTCCGTCATTTCAAGACTCCTTATTCTACCGGCATTCGGTCATCAATACCGGATGGTACACCCTTTTTATAGTGCGCAAAAGGTTGTAACTATCCACCCCGACGACACCACCCATGAGTAGAGTTCTCGGTTGCTCCGCTATATCTGGCGTAGTTTACAACCTTTTGCGCACTAAGCAACCTTATGTGCACTAGATAAATAGTACCAGGGGAATCTTGGCGGTACGCTGCCGACCCTGCCGATCCTGCCAAGAAACCTCCTCCACAGTCTCTTCATCTATATGAGCACGACCATCCTCTGCCGCCACAGAGAGATATCCGACCAACTCTGCCAGTCCTTCGGTTAGGGGGTGCCGGTGTATAATGACCCCAAGGGTTATTTGTGATTCACTCTCCAAGGCGGACTTGATGGTTCTGCGCAGCCGCGCCTTGTCTACTACAATCTGATCAAAGAGCGCAGAGGAATCCAGCTGCTCTAAATCGGCTTTCTGAATTAGGGTAGTGAGATCCGTAGATACAGGGGGCTGAAAGAGAGGTCGCTCCAACGGAAGCCGAACATCGGGTTTACTGTCCGGCAGCTCCATAAAATCACCCGGTGGAATCCTATGCCGCACCGTAAGGGCCAGGGCCTCGAGGTTCTCGTGAAGCTCGATGATCCGCCGATTCTCGTAGTAGGCCCGATCGTCCAGGTAGTTTCTCAACTGGCGACTGAGACGGGCTACGGTCCGCTGGGTCTGCTCGCCTGCAGCCATCCAGTCGAAATGTATACGCCGGAGCCGTGGATCGTTACGAGTTTCATCCTCCAAGGCTTCTAGGGAATACAACCGATCTAATAGTTCAGTGAGTTCATCCTGACTTGTTGGACTCATGAGAAAGTCCCAGAAGGACCGGAAGCTCCGGCCTTGGTCCGATTGGGTAATGGCATCGTGTTCGCCGAAGATGGTTTGGAGCATCTGGTGTTTCCCTCCGGTCCAGGCTGCGATTTGCTGACGGACATCCCGGTCTAGCTGACGGAAGTTGTGCTCCACCGCCCTGAAATCACCTAACAGCTCCCTTGCCATACGGTTAACCTGGAAATACCGTTCCCGAAGCGCCCTACCATCCATGAGTCTCAGGCTTCCGTTTTTTATGGAGTCTATTTCCGCTTTCAGGCTCCGGCGTTGCGCCTCAAGTTCTCGGATACGTTTATCCTTGTCGGTCTCTACCCCCGAGGAAATCTCCCGCAATAGCTGCACTATGGTTTGCAGCCGGCTCTCCGTTCCCACAAACCCCCTCTCGAAGAGGCTGTCAAGCCAACGAAGGGCTGTTTCGGTGGCGGGCGTAAGATCGTAGTGGGCTTCGTCGCTGCCCGGAGGGTAATACTTCCGCAGCCATCCCTTTTCAATGTGGGCCCAGTCGTCCAGGTATTCACCAGCTTTCCGGGGAAACGGATCTTGCTCCGGGTCTTGGTCAGAATAGTTGTCCCGCAGGGTGTAGAGATAGTCCTCCAAACGGGTGGTTAGTTCGGCCTCGGGTATACTTCTATGGTTTTGATCCCGAAAGGCAAGGTCCAAAAAACCGGCGATCAGGGGGGCAGAGTCTGCGGACATGAGCCGCCAAGCCGGGTGGTGTCTCCGCATGTTACGGAGGTCGAAGTAATCCAGGGGCATGGGTGTAGCCTATCCGGTATTTTCAAAGGGTGAAAGGGTAAAAGCTCTCTGATGGGGTATTCGCCCGGAATGTGAGTTAATGGTGTATTCCTTGTTTATCCCACAACCGGCTGCCCAGTACGGGATTCTTTGTGGGCAAAAGGTTGTAAACTACACCAGATATAGTAGTGCGACTGCGGCGATCATTAAAGTACGAGGACATCTACCTGACCTCGTTCGAAACCTTAGCTGAGCTTCAGCGGGAAGTGAACCGCTACTTCCAGTTTACAACACTTAACGGTTCCACCAGGAACTTGGTTATGCAACTCCAGAAATGATGCACCAGTCATTTGTATTGGAAGACCCCCTGCCGTTGGCTGGGTAGTATTATCGGTGGGAAGGAATTTTCTTAAATCTGCAGTATAACCTGTCTTGACAGTTAGGCCCACTTCGACGTTCTGCTCCCAGTCCTCAATAGGTGGATTGCTTATCCAAGATTCTATCAAAACTCTGTTTTGCAATTGGGCTCATCCTACTTTCTTTTTTATATGCACCTCAGGAACCGCACCCAATGCTTCAGCTACCTTTCTTAGGAATTTCAAGGATAGATTCTTATAATTCCCCGATTCTAAACGAGCGATTGCTGGTTGCGATGTTCCAACTTCCTTTGCTAATTCCGTCTGTGTGAGATTTTTTTCTTTTCTGAGTTCCATGACCTCCTTTGCCAGAATAAACTCTTCTTCTAATTTCTCATATTCTATTCGAACACTTTCATTTTTAAGAAGGTCCTTTTTATAAGTTTCATAGTTTGTGCTATCCATTTTTATCTCCTTTTAGAAAATTTTGTTTTAATTTTTCAGCTCGCTCAATTTCGAATCTGCTAGTTTTGTTAGTTTTCTTAACGTAACCAGAAGTAATTACATATATTTTCCCCGCTACTTGAAAATAAAACATCCGCACAATATTTGAGGATTGCTTGATTCTAAGCTCATATAAATCAAATCCGATCAATTTCTTTGCGGGATCGAGCAATCGTATTTCGTACATTCTGAATTATACCAAATATGGTATGTTTTTATCAATATCTTTTCCTGTGAAACACAATCTTATTCCCAACAGCTGTTTCCACTCGTCTCAAAGAATGCCTCAATTACTTCTATAGTGCGCAAAAGGTTGTACCGTTTGCGCACGGCATAAGCAATCACGCCCGTTCCGGGTTATTCTTATTATATGCAGCCTAGCGCCGTCTTGGTATTTGATCCCCATCAGACCCTCACCGACATTGTCGCCCGGCAAATGGACCGGGCCGGGCTTTCGGGCTCCATTACCACCGCTCAAAGCAAGGCCGAGTTCCTCGCCGAGGGCAGGAGGGTGGAACCCGATCTGATCATAACGGGGCGGGGGGAAACCTCCGAGGATGAACGGTCCCCGGGAGGCCTGGAGCCCCTCCGCTGGATTATAGCGGACTTTCCCCGGACCCCGATAATCCTTGCCGCCGAGTCGGTCTCTCCCGGTGAGCATGCTACCTTACTGGATCTGGGCATTACCGCAGTGGTTCTGCTTCTGGCCGAGGATCAGCTTGCCCTGAGCATGGGCAGCATTTTGAACCGGGCACATAACCGGAATGTCCAGGATCCCTGGGTGGTTCAGGCCCTTCAGCGGGCAGGAAGGCAGTGGCGAGCAACCTTCGACGCCATGGAGGACGGCATCTGCGTTGCCGATGTCCAGGGCCTCATTAGCCGGGCCAATACCGCCTTCCGGGCTATGGTGGATCTGCCCTGGGACCGGATCATCGGGAGGAATATCTTCAGCATTCTGCCGGGGCTTGGGCAGATTCTTGAGGCTCCCGGGCGGGACTATGGGGCAGCCGGACGGAGGGTGCCGGAGTTTCAGATCGCCCGGGGATGGTACCGGGGGCGCCGAACCCGGGGCCCCGGGGCCGATTCGGGGATCCATGAGGTTCTGTATATTTTTTCAGACATTACAGCGGAAAAGCAGATTCAGCTGGAGATCGCCATCCGGACCAAGTGGATTCAAACCATCAACCGGTTCTCCCGGGAGTCGGTGGGTCAGCTCAACCTGGATGATATGCTGGCAACGGCCTTCACCTACCTGGAGGCTAACTTCGACTTCCGCCTGGGGTGCATCTTCATGGGAAACGAGGCGGAGGATTACGTGGATGTCCTGGGCATTAGCCAGGTGGGACGGCCCATTGCCCAGGAATTAGGCATTACCCCGGGGCAGCGCTTTACCCAGAGCGCCTTTCCCCAGAGTTTACAGAACCGCCCGGACCGATCCGGGGAGATTTTATTCCTTGGCGAACCGACCCTGGAGAATTCATCCCGGATATGGAAACGCTTCAAAGAGATTCTGTCCCGGGCCGAGATTTCCTGGCTGGTTCGCATGCCCATCATCATGGCCAAGCGCTACCAGATGGTGCTGTACCTGGCCTATTCCCATGAGATCACCTTTGTAGAGGAGGAGTGGGACTTCCTTCGCACCCTGACGGAGTACATATCCGTGGCGGCTCGAAACCGCCAGCTCTACGAGGAGCTGCAGGAATCCTACACCGAACTGGACCGGATCAAGGACCTCACCGCCCGGCAGCAGCGTCTGGAGGCCCTGGGACAGATTGCCAGCGGCATTGCCCACGATATCAACAATACCCTGGTACCCATCTCCCTGTACGCCGAGGGGCTGGTGAACCCCGCCCTGGAGCTGCCCCCCAAGGCGGTGAACTATGCCCAGGCTATCCGCCGGGCGGTGGAGGATATTCAGGGGGTTACCTCCCGGCTGCGGACCTTCTACCGCACCGAGGAAAAAGCCGAACCCGAGCCCATCGATATTGCCGAACTCTTCTCCCAGGTTCTGGAACTTTCCAAGCCCAAATGGAAGAGCGGACCGAATCAGCACGGCCTGAACATCGAGGTTGCCACCCGGATCGCCGGGGACGTGCCGGGGTTCAGCGGCGTTCCCGGGGAACTCCGTGAGGCCCTGATGAACCTTATCTTTAACGCGGTGGATGCCATGCCCGCCGGCGGTGAAATCACCCTAGCCGCAAGAAGACAGGGCAGCACCGTCTTCATTGACGTCATCGACACCGGTATCGGTATGAACCATGAGCAGCTGGAGCATTGCCTGGAGCCCTTTTACACCACCAAGGGGGTACGGGGCACGGGCATGGGGCTGCCGGGGGTGTACGGCGTGGTTCAGCGCCACGGCGGGGGCATCGAGATGGATTCGACCCCGGGATCGGGCACCCGGGTTACCCTGGCCCTGCCCATAACCAAGGCGGCCCGCCCCAATACCCAGGTACTGAATCCCGGCAGCTGCACCGAGTCGCTGCGGATTCTTACCGTCGACGACGACCCCCGCAGCCGGGACGCCATGGCGGAACTGCTGCGCTTTGACGGCCACCGTTGGTGTACAATTCTTTCTGTAAATTAGGTTGAAGAAAGCAGGCCGATCAGGCTCAAATGGTAAGTGACGAAACAAACCATAAGGAGAGCCCGATGGCCTACCAATCAGAGTATACACTTTTAGAGCAAGTGATCCAAATGTTAGCCACCAAGGAAGACAGTAAATTTTCTAAGGTGATAGAAAAGGTAGTGAACGAAGCAATGAAACTTGAGCGAGCCAAAACCCTTCAGGCCGAACCCTATGAGCGGACCGAAGATCGAATGGGCTACGCCAACGGGTTTAAGAACAAAACCTTGGCTTTGGCTACCGGGAAGGTATTACTCAAGATACCTCAAGTCCGCGGACTGGAATTCTATCCCAGCTGTATCGAAAAGGGTATTCGGAGTGAACGAGCCTTAAAACTTGCGATAGCCGAGATGTACGTAAAAGGGGTCAGTACTAGACGGGTTTCAGATATCGTAGAAATCCTATGCGGCACCGAGGTGAGCTCCTCACAGGTAAGTCGATTGGCGAAGGAGCTGGATGAAGAGGCAACATCCTGGCGATCCTCGCCGGTAGGACAAATACAGTATCTCGTGCTCGACGCTACATATGAATCAGTGCGTGTAGGCTCGAAAGTGGTCAAACAGTCCCTACTGATGGCCATAGGCGTCGATTATGAAGGCAAACGTCAGATTTTGGGCACAGAAGTAGCCAATAGCGAAGCGGAGGTAAATTGGCGATCGTTTCTAGAAGGCCTGGTTCGTAGAGGGCTCCATGGTCTGACCATGATTACCAGTGATGACCATGCGGGTCTTCGAGCAGCTATCGATGCTGTGTTTCCTGGAATCTTGTGGCAACGGTGTCAATTTCACTTGCAGCAAAATGCTCGTGGTTACGTGACAAGGAAAGACGATGTCCCGGCGGTAGCGGCGGAAATCCGCAAGGTTTTCAATGCCCCAGATGAACAGAACGCCGAAAGGTACTTGCAGAGCCTGGTAGAAAAGTATGAGAAGACCCAGCCCCGTCTTGCCCAGTGGGCTGATGAAAATCTCCGGGAGGGATTAAGCGTATTTCATATCCCGGAAAACCACAGGAGGAAGTTACGAACCTCAAATTTGGCTGAACGTCAAATGAAAGAAATAAAAAGGCGAACAAAGGTCGTAGGCGTATTCCCTAATGCCGATAGTTTGCTTCGCCTTGCGGCGGCCATGCTGATCGAACAGAACGATCAATGGCAGAATGAAAAACGGTACTTACCCGAGTCTAATGATCGCCCTGCTTTTAAAGAAATTTACAGAAAAAAGGTTGCTTAATC
>NZ_JNUP01000070.1:2500-6495 GCF_000758165.1 Spirochaeta lutea
AGCTCATAAGATAATTCAAACCAGTATATGTCTCTCCCGGCGACATTACAAAAAAAGGAGTTGGAATGCGGTTAATTTTTCTAGGCCCTCCCGGGGCCGGCAAAGGAACCATGGCAAGCCGATTGGCCCATGAACTGACAATACCCCATATTTCCACCGGCGATATTATTCGGGCAGCGATTCAGAACGGAACAGAGTTGGGACTGAAGGTAAAACGGATTGTAGAATCGGGAGATCTCGTACCCGATGACCTTACAATCACCCTGGTACAAAACAGACTTGCAGAGAAGGACGCAGATAGGGGCTTCATTTTAGACGGCTTTCCCAGGACGATTCCCCAAGCCGAAGCCCTGTCCCAGTTTAGCTCGGTGGATAAGGTCATTAACTTCGATCTCGAAGAGGATGAAATAATTAAGAGATTATCCGGACGAAGGGTTCACAAGGCGTCAGGACGCACCTACCATGTCATCTATAATCCGCCCAAGGTGGACGGTAAGGATGATGTAACCGGCGAAGAGTTGAGCATCCGTCCAGACGATCAGGTGGATGCGATAAAAAACCGGTTAGCGGTGTATGAAAAACAGACCGCACCCCTCATCAAGTACTACTCCGATCGGAATCTCCTGGCAAACCTGGACGCACGGCCCGCCCCGGACGCCGTATTCCAGGCACTTACCGCTATCACCTCATAACAATACCCTGCCTGCCGGACCGGCCTAGATGAGGCCGGTCTATTCGGCGGCTTCCAGGGTAGCTGCAGCGTCTGCCAATCTATTGAGCTCAGCCTGTTGGGTCGGATCAAAGACCGAAAAAAGCTCCTCCACTTCTTCAGCGAGTCCTGCCTCAATGGCTCGTTTAATCCAAGCAAAACCTTGGGATAAATCTTCAATTTCGGTTACATACAAGTGGGTAAGCTTGATAGCCTGCTCCTCGGCCTTATAGGATTGCCGGTGAAGGGTCGCACGAACCCCGGCCTCCTCCAGGTACAGACCGTGGAAATGAAGCACCTCTACAAGATCTGACAGGAAATCCGGCTTGCTGCCTCCCCGGGCCTGATAGCGTTTCAACAAATCAAGGGCTTCATCAAAGTTCTCACGTAACAGGGCTACCCGACCCGCTGCCGCCAACAGCTCCGGCTGATCATTCAGCCACTCCTCGGGTATTCCCTGGATCAACGCTGCAGCGGATTCCAAATCACCGAGCCTCACCCGGATAAGTATCCAGTTAAACAGCTCCTGGGGATTGGGTTCCCTCAGCTCCCCTAGGGCCTGGTAGTACCCCTCCGCAGATGAAAAGTCCTCCTGAAGGGCTGCGCTGTAGGCCAGGGCGGAGTAATAGAGGGGCTGCATCGGATCATCCTCTACCAACCCGGTGAGGATAGCTTCGGCCTCGGATTGGTTACCCAGGCGAAGGAGGCTAAGGGCATAGCTCAACCCCAGGCCGGGAATTTCCGGGTTCAACCCGTAGGCCCGGGAGAGATACTCCGTGGAGGCAGCATAATCACCCTCAGAATAAAAGGCATTGCCCAGGCGGTAATAATCTGCAGCAAGCTCCGCACGCTCACCCTCGGAGGATGCTGGGGTAAGGCAGCTGCTGAACAAAAGGAGCAACGCCCCCAACGCCAGTAAGAAGCCGAGAGCTCCTGGAGGCCTGATACAAAACCGGGACAAGAATCGATGGGGGATTGGTGTTGTGCAGGGGGTTTTCCGTTGATTCATGGTCTATATCATCTTGCCGAGAACGGTTTGTTCGATCTCCCGTACCTGCCACCGGTAGAGGTTGGCGATGTTTTGTCCGTAATCGGCGATCAGCTGGATCATATTCCGGGGCAACTCATCGCTGTCCCTGCCGTTAAGACGATCCCCCGCATCCCCGAGGCCCGGAAGAATGTAGGCGGCGGTATTCAGTACGGGATCCATCCAAAGGGTGTAGATCCGGATATGCTCTACAGCCCTAGCGACCTGAAGCGCCCCCTTGAGGGCCGAAATAACGGTGAAGAATCGGATAGACCGGGGTACTACCCCCTGGGATTCCAGATACCTGATGATGGTGACCAGGGATCCCCCGGTGGCGTTCATGGGATCAGCAAAAATGAGATCCTTGTCATTGAGACTCTCAAGGTCGAAATAGGAGTAATCCAAATCCAGAAGATAATCCATATCCCGCTCCTGCTTGCGGTCATCCCGACGGATCCGGAACAGAGCAAAGGGAGTGACATACCCTGAGGAGGAATACTCCTGAATCTCCTTGGACATGATCATACTCGGCAAGAGGGCCCCCCTGAGCATGACGCACATCACCGTATTTTCCAGCTTATCATCGATAGCCGGTATCTTGTGAACGGCATAGTTCTGAACCGGCTGGGTTACCGGGGTTTTAATAATGAGGTGATTTTTACGGGTAGTCTGCCCCATATGGTAAGCCAGTTGAAACAGCAGCTCATAGGCTCGCTGTATGTAGTACACGAATTCCTGGCGCTGGGTACGGGTATCTCGGAGCTTGGCAATAAGCCGAGACACCTCGCCATGGTTTTCTTTGGGCTGTAGGAAGCTGTATACCTGAATTCGGTCATGGGTACCGGTAATATCCTTCATGAGATCACCCATCTGGTTATACAATCCGATTATCTCATCCTTTGCCCTGCCCGGTGCGCCTACCTCCAATTCCTGGGCGTATTTTTGATACTGAACCAGGGCCTTGTCATAGAGCTCGTGCATCTGACTGATGTTGTCTTGATCCTCCTGGGTAAGATACCCATCAAGGTCTGTGGCATGAAGTACTATTTGTCGGGACATACGATTCTTCCTATCCTTTGATTTTCCCCCGAGGGGTTACAGCCAACAGGTATCGGTCCCCGCGGATGCATCCGGACACCCCTTAGGAACCGGTTCATAGGTAATGGGAGGTCTGGGACGAAAGATCCTGCTGATGTTCACGTTTCCAGCAAATAATACCATGCATGGTCAGCCCTTTCTATGGATATTTCCCGGTTCTTTCCCTATATTAAGCGTAGTGCGCAAAGGGTTGTAAACTACACCAGATATGGCGGAGCAACCGAGAATTCTACCCTTGGGGGGTGTCGCCGGGGTGGAACGTTACAAGCTGTTGCGCACTATATATAGTTGCCAAGAATACCTAGGTATCGTAAGGAGATTATCATGAATAGAAAAACCATCGTTTTAGCAGTTATCCTGGCCTTGGTCGGGATGACCAGCCTTTCGGCCATGGGCCTGGGAGTCGCCGCAGGTCTTCCTTTGGGAAACGGGTTACCCGGAAACAATGTGATGTTGAGCCTAAAACTTGACAACACCCCCCTGCTCTTCGGCATAGGCGCCCAGATCGGATCAAACTTTACCAGCATCGGGGTGACAGCAGATTATTGGATTACCAACGAGAGCCTTGCCGCTCCCCTGAACTTCTACCTCGGGGTCGGCGGCTACCTGGGGCTATCCTTAGGAAATTCTACCACCCTATCCCTGGGTGCCAGGATTCCCGTGGGCTTGAACATCTTCATTCTGCGCAGCTTGGAACTGTTTGTGGAAGTCGCCCCTGCCTTGGGAGTCGGGTTCAGTGATCCGGTGCAATTTCCCCAGGTAGGCGTCCAGGGAGCCTTCGGGTTCAGGGTCTGGTTCTAATACCGTTAAGCCGGCGGTCTGCATGGGCCGTCACGCATCTTGGTTCGCCCCGCTATCCAGCGGGGTATTTTTTTGCCCCTTGGGGGATGGTATCTCGTTTTTTAGGGGGATTCGAATGCCCGGTAAACAACAGCTCCGATGAAAAACCAGTCCATGGCAGGTATGCAGGGTGCTGGTGTATGGTATGGTGTACGGTTACAGCCCCTGGAGTACCGCATCGCCCATAGCAACGGATACAAACCGGATTCACCTGAGATCCCTCATGGATCAAGCATAAAAAAAGCCGATCACTATGATCGGCTTTCTGTCATCTCCTAGGGGAATCGAACCCCTGTTGCCGGGATGAAAACCCGGTGTCCT
>NZ_JNUP01000070.1:6545-23996 GCF_000758165.1 Spirochaeta lutea
CCCTGTTGCCGGGATGAAAACCCGGTGTCCTAACCGCTAGACGAAGGAGACATATACTCGACCAGAATATACCCTGAGGGACCTATCCTGTGTCAATAGAAACGTTGAGCCGCACTGGATTCGAACCAGTGACCCACGCCTTAAAAGGGCGTTGCTCTACCAGCTGAGCTAGCGGCCCACGTTAGGGTTCGGAATGTACCAGCCTAAAGGCATATTGTCAAGCATCTGGACATAAAAAAACCGCCCGGACTCCGGGCGGTTCGTCATGCCTATTTGAAGGCACCTTTGGCAATCACCTGAGATCAGAACCGAATGGCGGTCTCCAGGGTGAATCCAATGTTTTTAAACTGTAATGATCCATCAACCTCACGGGGTTCAGAGATAGCAACAGCGGCGTTAATATCCAAGAACAGCAGGTGGGCTCCCACCCCGGCTGTCAGGTAGCCGTCATACATTCCGGCCCGGAAGGAGGCAAACCGAAGGATCTTAACCTCCGCGCCGATATTCAGGAAGTCCCAAACCGTGGGATCCAGGTAGGCATCGTCGTTTCCTGCCCGGATAATACCGATTAGGTCCCGTACATCCACACTGATCCTGGGGTCGAACAATACCGACAGGGCGCCAAGATCGGGATGGAAGGATGCCCCTACATTCAGCTTGAAGGGAGGCACATCGTACAGCTCATCAGCCGTAACGGGTGCTCCGGTGTTCAGGGGCAGTTCCCCTGCGGTAAGAAGACTTATGTACTCCTCACCGGTGTACTTGGTGGCCTGCTGGAGTTTGAAGGGCAGAATATCCTTGATTGCAGCCCCCAGGGTAAAGGGCCCGATATCCCACAGAGCACCCACATCCACGCCGATCCGGAACCCGGTGTACACATCACCGATAAGTGCTTGGAGATCAGGCTCACCACCGGCTAGCAGGGTGTTTATCATTGAAGAGGGATTCACATTGGAGTATCCCATGAAGGTCGGGCGTACCTGGGCTCCCAGGGTAATGGGGCCGATGGGAAAGGCAAGTCCGGCGGCCAGGGTTACGGTATTGAGAATCCGACCCTTGGTACCGAAGATATTCTTTCCCCTGAACTGGGCATCAGCGGTCACAAAGGCACCCAGACCGAAGCCGTGGCCGACATATCCCAAGGCTACCTGTGCCCCTGCTCGGAGGTTACCTGAGGGGATCTTGGGGTTGGAGGCAGGGTCAAGTGTCGAGGCCACCTTATCAATGGTCTCTTCAGGGAGTTTTGGCCCCCCTGCGGATTCCGCCCCTGCACTAGCTGCAGTCAGGGTGCTGTCAAGAATCTCGGGATTAGAGATTACCGCGATCACCACACCTCCCAGAGCTTCAGAAAGCTGCTCCTGGGTGGTTTCCGGATCTTCAATAAGGGTTTTGAGGGACTCAACATCCACCCCCGATTCTTCGAGGTTTTTCTTTACCGTTTCGTCGGTCACAACACTGTTGATGGCTGCTTCCTGCTGCTCGGGTGTTAACCCCCCACCCCAGTTCGCCACCTCTTCCAAGCCTGCAATAGCCTCATCATCGATGCCGAACTGAGCCAGTGTTTCCGGGTCTAACTGCCGAGACACGGACCCCGCTGGTTCATCTTGCTCAGAAGACAAATTGAGCTCTTGCATGAGGAAGTCCAAAAGGCTCTTATCCATGAAGGCCCAGGGAGTAACCGAAAGCAGGGTAAACTCCCCGTCCCGGGCGAATCCCGCCGGATTATAGAAAAACGCATTCATCCCCTCGGCGTTAGCCGTAAAAGCGCCGCCTTGACCAACCGCAACCGGGGTAGGCGGCAAAAAGGGATCTGCCTGGGCAAACAAGATGCCGGGCAGCAACAATAACACACCAATAAAAATTTTGTATTTTGACATAGTTCTCTCCTCTCGGGCAGATAATCCACCCGCCATCCTTTCGTTTCTGGTTCTAGTATAACTCCCCAAAAACAAAAAAACCATGGATGCTTGGTCCATGGTTAAAATTGATAGAAATTGTCATGATTAAAACAGCCATACCCCAACCTGGTGAGGACCCAGTACCGTTACCCGGGCTCTGGTCAGCCCATGGCCAGCCACGGGTACACCACTTAGGAACCAGGCCGGTGGGGCCCCCAAACAGCGTCCCAGGAAATCAGCCGCCCCGGCTTTCCTGCTGAACCCGCTGCAGCCCCTGCTGGGCCTCGGTCAGGGATGGCGAGCGGTTCAGGGCTTCCTGGTAGGCCTGTTCGGCAAGAATCAGGTTTTCCGCTCGCTCCCGGGCTGTAGCAAGACGCAACCACCACTGAGGGGATTGGGGATTATGAAACACCGCGGTGGTAAAGGCGATATCTGCGCGGTGAAATTCCTCCAGGCGCATAAACACCTCTCCCATGAGGTAGTACACCCGGTCAATTCGGCTGCCCTGGGGACGGACCTGAACGTATTCCTGAAGATACTGCAGGGCACGGATGTTGTCCCCTAATTGAAAATACGCCTCGCCGAGGGTTCCGAGGATTCGGTAGTCATACCGGGCCACCTGAAGGGCCTCCAGGCTGTAATCCCGGGCTTCACGGTAGCGGCCGAGATCCAGGAGAGCCCAGCCCAGAACCGTGTAGCTATTTAGGTTCCGGGGATCATCGGAAAGTTCCTCCAGGGTGATTTCTACTGCCCGTTGATAGTTCCCCTGGCGCCATTGTGCCAGGGCATCGGGTTTGGCTGCCTCCTGGTTCGTTGCTCCCGGCACGGTTTGGGCGTGAACCGTTCCGGGCATAGCCAGGGTCCAGAGGGTCATTAGTCCTGCCAGGACCGCCCAGGTTAGGCTGTCCAGGGGTTTATTTCCGCGGAATTTGAATCCCCCTGAATCCGGAGCAGCCTCACCCTCGGATTGGGAGGATTCGGATTTCGGAGACCCCGGGGAACCCGGAGGGGCCGCCCCGGAACGGTCCATGGAGCTTCCATCCCCAGCCGCAGCTGTTCCCCGAGGATTCCCCTGGGAAACACCGGAGGTCTGGTCGCCGGGAGGGCCTGGGAGCGCGGGGCTCGAAATAGGCCCGATCTCCATCTGACACTGGCCCTGAAGTTTGCTGCCGCTTTGCACCAGGAGATCTGCGCACTCCAGTTCGCCCTGGAACCGGCCGGTGGAGAAGAGCTCAACCCGGCTGCGGGCCTTCAGCGAACCGGAGACGGTACCCCGGACGCTTACGGTTTCCGCTTGAAGCTGGGCATGCACCCGGGCGGCTTGATGGATGTACACATCGGTGTCTACCGCGATGGTTCCCGTCAGGTTCCCCTTAATCAGAACGGGATGATCACAGGTAAAATCACCCTCAAATATAAAATCTTCACCAAAGACGGTTTCAATCTCCGCCTCGTCAATAGTCTTTAATCGAAGCTCTGCCATAGCCCCTCCCTTGCATGCCTAAATCACTGTACCGTACAGCGCCAACCCGTGCTGCGCCATCTATTCTCCCGGTAATCCTATTTTTCTGTCAATCCATCGTCATGGGTGGAATTGTCAGACAACCCGGAAAGAACCTGAATTAATTCATCGAATTTCCCCACCATCTGTTCTCTCATTTCTTTTGTATGGGGATTATACTGCTGAAGGTCCAGGAACAGCTGCCAGGGGTCGTTACAGGTTTGTTCCATTACCTCAAAAATTTTCTTGAATCCAAGGGTACCCATGGGTGAGGGCTTCAAATCTAGACTAGCTAACAGTCTGCCGATGAAATGGGTGATGCCCTGGGTTCGAGCAGCCTCCCGGTCGTGGTCCTCAGGACTCATCACCATCACCCGCATCCCCAGGGAACTAAACCGATCCGCCCATTCCTGCACCAGGGAGTCAGATCCCCGGGTCGGGGTCACTACCATAGGCAGGTCATGTAAGGAGGAGTCCGCTGAGTCCGGTCCAAACATCGGGTGGGTACCGATCACGTCAATCTGTTCGGGCAGATAGCGGACCAGGGATGCCAGAGGAAACTCCTTGACGGAACAGGTATCCATCACCAGGGTTCCAGGCCTTAGTACCGCTGATAGATCTTTCGCAACCTGGGGTATTGCGGAGATGGCTGCGCAAATAAATACGACGTCACATTCCGAAAGGCCGTCCAGAGGCACCAATTCAATGCTGGGGGGAAATCTCCGGGGGGTTCGGTTGTACCCCACTACCCGCCCCAGGGAAGCCATTTTTCCTGCCCAGAAGAGGCCGAATCGCCCAAGTCCATAGATACCGATGGTCATGGCTGGATGATATATGGTAGGCTGGGGATATACAATACCGTTTTATTTTTACGAGGCATTTTATGACATTTATCGAAACTATTCAGCAGAAGGCCATCAGCCTCGGGAAGGCTCTCGTACTTCCCGAGGGTACCGAACCACGGACCATTCAGGCAGCAAGAATCATCCTTGATAAGGGTATAGCCGCCTCGGTCTCGCTGATCGGAATCCCTGAGGAAATTCGGAAGGCAGCCCAGCCCCTTGGAGTAGCTCTGGATGGAATCACCCTGGAAAACCCCGGGGAAAGCCCCGAGCTTCCCGGATTCGCTGAAGAGTATTTCCAGCTTCGTAAACATAAGGGAATGACTCCGGAGAAGGCAGCCGGTGATATTCTTGATCCGCTGCGCTGGGGATGCATGATGGTACGTCTCGGCAAGGCGGATGCCATGGTTGCCGGGGCGGAGAATACCACCGGGGATGTGCTTAAAGCAGCCTTTACAATCATCAAAACAAAACCGGGGATCAAGAGCGCTTCTTCATGTTTCGTCATGATCCACCCCGATACCGCCTGGGGGGCTGAGGGCAGAATGGTGTTCTCGGACTGTGCGACCATTCCCAACCCGACAGCCGAACAACTGGCAGAAATCGCCCTGGCGGCAGCGGAGAGTTGTAAGACCTTTTTGCAGACCGAACCTCGGGTGGCGTTGCTGAGCTATTCGACTAAGGGATCTGCGGGGGGCCCCGAGGTTGATAAGGTGGTGCAGGCCCTGGAGATAATTAAAACCCAGCGGCCGGATCTGGCGGTAGACGGAGAACTGCAGCTGGATGCCGCCCTTGTTCCCTCGGTAGCCGCCAAAAAGGCTCCGGATTCCAAGGTGGCAGGATCCGCCAATACCCTGATTTTTCCGGACCTTCAAGCGGGCAACATCGGCTACAAACTGGTTCAGCGTCTGGGAGGGGCAGAGGCTATCGGTCCGATCCTCCAGGGCTTTGCAAAACCCATCAGCGACCTGTCCCGGGGATGTTCCGTAGATGATATTGTGAACGTCAGCGCATTAACCATATCCCAGACAGAGGTGTAGGTATGAGAATTGCTATTGTTGGCTACGGAAGAATGGGCCGGCTGATAGAAGAAATTGCCCTGGACCGGGGACATCAGGTTGTTTCAAGAATCGATCCTCAAGCCCCGGGAGCGGATTTTCCAATCGTGAATCCCCAGGCCCTCGAGGATGTGGAGGGGGTAATAGAATTCGGTCTGCCCGAGGGCATGATTGAGAACGCCCAGGTCTACACCGAACAGAATCTGCTCGTCGTCCTCGGAACAACCGGCTGGGATGGATTGAAGGAGAAGCTATTCTCCCTCTATGAGGCGGGAGGGGCGCTGTTGTACGGATCGAATTTTTCGGTGGGAGCGAACCTCTTATTCGCCCTGACAAAACAGGCTGCCCATCTTATCGAGAACATCCATGAGTATGACATCATGGTTCATGAATACCATCACCGTCACAAGAAAGACAGTCCCTCCGGGACAGCCTTGAGCATAGCCCAGGTGATTTTAGAGAACCTTTCCAGGAAAACAGAGCTCCAGACGGAGGCGCTGACCCACCGGGCGATCAGGGATGAAGAGCTTCATGTGAGCAGTACCCGTGGCGGTGCGGTTCCCGGAACCCATACAATCACCCTGGACAGCGAAGCGGACACCATCGCCCTTACCCACACAGCCCGGTCTCGGAAGGGATTCGCCCTGGGCGCAGTCTTGGGTCTGGAGTGGTTAAAAAATAAACCCGGGGTGTTCCATGCGGATCAATTCTTTAAGGATTATCTGGGGCTCTAATCCCGCCGCATGGGCAATGCGGAAACCTGAAAACCGGGTGCCAGCCAACCGAACACCCATGGCGCTGGTGCTCCACAAAACCTTTACAAAAAGGATGTAATTATGACGATTCAACAACAATACTCCGGCGTCTTCACGGCTCTTATCACCCCGTTTCTAAAGAACGGATCGGTGGACGAACCGCGGCTTCGAACCTTGGTGGAAAGTCAAATCCAGGCAGGCATATCCGGGCTGGTTCCTGTAGGCACCACCGGCGAAAGCCCCACGGTAACCCACAAGGAGAACATACAAATAGTAAAAATAGTGGTAGATCAGGCTGCAGGACGGGTACCCGTGGTGGCAGGAACGGGCTCCAACAGTACCGCCGAAGCCATTGACATGACCGGTCAGGCCATGGAAATCGGCGCCACCGCCAGCCTCCAGGTGGCTCCCTACTATAACAAACCGAATCAAGACGGCCTCCATCAGCACTTCCATGCTATCGCTGAGCAGGTAGATCTGCCGATGATCATCTACAACATTCCCGGCCGCACCGGGGTGAACCTTGCAACCCCTACCCTGCTCTCATTAGCCGAGCACGCTAATATCCTAGGCGTAAAGGAAGCCAGCGGAAACCTCGGACAGATGATGGACGTACTAGCCGGCCGGCCCGATGATTTCACCCTTCTCAGCGGGGACGATAATATTACCTTGCCGGTTCTTCTTCTTGGCGGCAACGGGGTCATCAGCGTTGCCAGTAATATCATCCCAGAGCAGATGATTTCCATGGTCACCCATGCCCTGGAGGGCGCGGTTTCCCAGGCCCGGGCCCTGCATTACCGCCTGCTGCCCCTCTTCAAGGCCATGTTTTCCGACACCAACCCTATTCCGGTAAAATATGCCCTCTCCCGGTTAGGCAGATGTGAAGAAATCTTCCGCCTGCCGATGTGTTCACCCTCGGAGGAAGTAAAACAGGGCATTGACCAGGTGCTTCGGGACCTCTCGTTGTTGTAACAGCTGGGCAGCTCCCCTGGTACTCTAGAGCTCCCGGTTTAACCCCGGGGGCTTTTTCTATCCGGCAGCCAATGCTTGGATGTTTCCAGCCCACCGGCGGTATTCTTCTGGGGAGAGGGTTTCAGCCCGTTGGTTTAGGGTGATTCCCATGTCCGAGCCAGCCCGGGCTATCAGGGGAAGATCGATGCCCGGCATAGAATCCGATTCACGGGCGATCCAATGGCGCAGATTGTTTTGCAGGGTCTTTCGCCTGGATGAAAAGGCGGCCTTGACCATCCGGTAGTACCACGCCGGCAATGGATCCCCCTCCACGGTACTCCCCGATATCCGGGAAAGCCGGATAATAGAGCTTGTCACCTCGGGTTCCGGAAAAAACGCCGTCCCCCCAATATCGCCCACAATCTCCGGCTGGTAATGGGTCTGCATAATGACTGAATAGCTGGAGTAGTTTTTTTCTCCTACCCGGGCAGCTATCCGCTGAGCACCCTCCTTTTGCAGGGTTGCCAGGATTACCCCCGGATGACAGCCGCCCTGAATCAGGGATTCAAGGATCTCCGAGGCACTTCGGTAGGGCAGATTTCCAATGATAGCCTGAGGAATACCGTGATCAGCCGCCACTTGTTTCCAAGTCTTCCGGGCATCCCCTTCAACCAGGTGAAAATGTTCCTCCTGGGAAAATTCTTCGGATAGAACCCTTGAAAATCCGAAATCAAGCTCGAAGGCGGTAACATGAAAGCCCCGCTGGAGGATGAGTTGGGTGATCGCACCCAGTCCCGGACCAATTTCCCAGACTTTTGAATCCAGGGGTGTATCAAGGAGATCCACAATCCTCTGCCTCGCTCCGGGATCTACCATGAAGTTTTGACCGAATCGCTTTTTCATGGACAGTCCCCGCTCTTGGATGAATTGTGAAAGCTCCCGGGGTGAGTTGTATGGAATCATATTGGTGGCGAGGGTACCAGGATTGTCTATTCCAGAGCAAGAGGGTACAACCCAGCCACATAACCCCGACAATAACTCTTAGCGGCCAGCCTTCAAGGTTCACCGGGGGTATGAGCCGCCCTCGGAGCAGAACAGTCTCTGTAACTTCCTCCAACCTCGAAAACAGAACCATAAACCAGGACGGCATGGGTAAGGCCCAGGCTGTCAGGAGTACCAATAGACCCCCATAAATCCATACCCCCAAGAGGATACCGAGAATCGGAGACAAGATAATTCCGTTCAGAGAGATTTCACCCCCGACAGCCAGAAAAAAGGGGATGGTCCACCACACCGCGCTCAACCCGGGGGCGAGATATCCTGCCAGATGCCGTCCGGAAATCCTCACCAATAACCTGGATGCCACGGCTTGGGACTTGATGATTCCCCAGAGTGCCAGGAACGAAAGGTAGAACCCCCAATCCAGGAGGAACCATGGGTTCAAGACGAGGAGCACCCCCATGGAAATAAAAAATACCCCGTCCCCGGGGATGGGAATGCGGAGAAAAAACCATAATTCAGTCAGCACGAACATCAGCCCAGCTCGGAACAACCCCGGGCCCGGCAATGCGATAAAACAAAATCCACCCACCAGGATCATCATGCACAGGGATATCAACCGGCTGCAGAATAGACTCCGCTGTGCGAAACCCCTGCCAAGCCGCAGCAGCAGGGAAGATAATAAACCGAGATGGAATCCCGAGAGGGCTAATACGTGGAGCACGCCGGCCTGGCGGAACAGAAGTTCAAGCTCCGGATGCACCCGGGTCCGGTCTCCGAGGAGGACCGCAGCCAAAAAATCCTGAGCCCTGAGCCGAGAAACACCAGCCTCAGGGGTATCAGCTCCAGAAAAACTGCGTCGGATCAGAGAGCTGCAGGCCATCCGGATCCGCATAAAAATCGACCCGCCCTTTGCAGGCGAGGTTATCCGGGATTCTTGCTTCCGGGCGGTGATCTCCCCGACCCAGGGGGTTGCAGCCCAAAGCCGCACCCCTTGAGGGTTTTCCACGGAGGTGACTACTGCTAGTCGGTAGGTTCCGTATTGCATCACCCTTCCCCCCAGGACTACCCCGCTGTCGTACCGTGAAATCTCTTCAAGAACTGCAGGAGGACAGGCCGAACGTTGACTCCAGAGGGTAAGAAACGGTATTTGGCTGAGTAGCGGACCAAGGAGGGCAACCATTAGTAGCACGGTTACCATACCCCGACGGAATCGGGGCAACCGAGTCCAGGACAGTACCCTGCACCGGGCAGGGATATAAACAAGGGATAGAAGGATCAGTACAAGGACGGAAAAGCAGATCAGCAGGATTATCGGTGCCTGGAAGCCCAGAATGGTTACCAGGGAAGAACATAGACAAATCCCCGCCCAGAATTGTAAGAATCCCAGATTATAAACCCCGGGCAGGGCTAACCGGGGCACTCCCGGGGAAACCAGATAGACCACGGCACCTCCCATCGAACCAAGGCACCGTGGCAGACAGACCCGGCGGAGGAGAATACAGGGATAGCAGGGTCGAGAGACCCCTTAATACTAACCTGTTCTCTTCCAGGGATTGGGTGGATCAGCGGGTAACGGCCCTGATAGCCTCCCTGGCTGCGGCCTTCACGGTACTCGGATAGTTCAATATAGTAACCATGAATAATGCGTTGTATGCTTCAACTCGACCGAGATTTTTCAGGTTTTCTATCACCGCCAGAACAATTTGCCGATCATAGGGCCTGTCCTGCTCGGTGTAGGTGTTGATAAGCTCAAGAAATGCAGTGAGCCGGTTTGCTGCCGCCGGTTGCCCGGTTTTACCCAGAGCTGCTATGGCTTCGAGCACCACCGATTTATTTCCATATCCCCGGTCGAAGGCCACGATAGAGGTATTAAAGTGATTGATTAGCTCGGGAGTAATTTCAGGGATGGGATTTGCAGCCAGCACCCGTACGGCCTGCTGCCGCAAGAACTCCCGGGTTGCCCGCAGACCCTGGTTTGAAGTTTGAACTCCCAATACATTCGAGAGCACAAACCCCGCAAATCGGGTTTTTTGGTCTTGGGTGGGAATTTCAGAATCCATGAACACGTCATAAATGTCTTGTTTTGATTCATCTGCTGCCCGGGCGAAGGCGCGGGAAAATAATTCCACTAAATCGGTTTCCATTTGTGCCAGCCCCTGAAAGGCTCGGGTTGAGATATCTCCTTCAAGACGGGCCGTGATAACCTGAACAAGAATGTCTCCGGCAGCGTCGGACCCAAGAGCAGAAAGGGTTTGCACCAAGGCACTTGCCAGCTGTAAATCAATCTCGGTTCCACCGATGCGGGTATTAACCATGGTTTGCAGCCGCGAAACCATCCGCAGTACAACCTCCTGGCTGACTGACTCGAAACTTGATAGAGCATCTAGAATAGACAACCCGAGGCTGGTATTGCTACTCAAGGTATACAGGGTCCAAAGTCTCGGGGCTACTTGGGCATTTCCAGCCTCTTCAAGCCGAGATACTACGATGGAAGCAATCCGCTGTAACTGGGTATCTTGCCCTAGGGTTTCGCCGTTACTGATCACGAACTCCAACGCTTTGGTATACAGGGGGAAGACCTGTTCAACCGGATCGTCCTGAGCGGTTTGCAGGATCTGTATCTTTCCATCGGAATTCACCTGGTCAAATCCTTCCAGGTAGGCATTTAATTGCAATTCCTCAGGCGAGGACGGGGTTTGTTGGGTCGTGTCTCCTGGTGCTTCTTCCTGAGAAAATCCTTGGATGCCAAGGCAAAGCAGCACAGCTAGCAGGAACGCGAGTGACTTTTTACGTATCATTAATACTCCTCCACGATTCGGGGTCATGCCTAAAGTATACAGAGAATCGCCCGGCACACAAGTGCTTTCTGCCCAGAGGTCCTAGGCCTGGGGCGCAGATGTTTGGGCTGAGGCGTTACCCTTGGCTCCAGCATTAGAATCCCCTTGCCCAAGAATTCCGTACACATAGATTAGTATACGGTTCTTCATGGCCTGGCTTGGAGAGACCGCTTCGATGTGGAGTATTGAGAGATTTTGAGTTTCCTTGTAGGTCACACCCTTTACGGTACCGCACATAACAATATCCTGGCCGCCCAGGGTCGTTTGAAGCTTCACCACCATACCGGCCTTGGCGCGACCGCCCACCATGACACCGGCGCCGCTTTCAGAGATATCCACCATCTTGCATCGGTAGCCCCCCGAGGTGACCGGGGATTCATTTGCAGCTCCCAGGGACTTGAGGGGGTAGAGGCTGCCTGACTGCTGGAGACCTACACGGATGCTCCCCCGTTTCTGGGCGCGGATGAGGTTTTCTGAATGGAGAATGTGGAGGATGGGATACTGACGGTCGCTGTAGTCACCCAGAACCTTGGTTTCAAAATAATACCCTGCGTCATCCTTCCGCCAGAAATAGATTTTCACGCTTTGACCGCGCCAACTAAAGAGAGGATCATGGCGTTTACCCGTGGGATAAGAAATGGCGATATATTTCCTGATATTTTCCACTACCTTGGAGCTGTATATGCCCGACCCCGGCAGGGCAATTTTTAGCTGTTGGCCAGCGGGGATGCTCCGGGTACTGGAGAGCCCCAGGCGGTATTTAGGGAGATTAAACTCCACCCGCTTTCTAAACTCAAATAGCTTTCCTATGAATTCCACCGATTCCGGGGTATCTGCCCTGCCCCGGCGTTGATAATCCAGGATAGTTCCCCGGATACAGCGGTCCAGTGCCTTTTCCGACCAGAACAGGGATGTTGGGTTGGGCAGCTTATTATGCACTGCGATGACCCGGAGAAGGTTTAGCTCCCTGAATGAGAACCCCGACTCTGCGCCCTTCACATAAAAGCTCAGCCAGGGAAAGCCAAACCCGCCGCCGCGGATGACTACCAATGAGAACAATAGGATGACTGATCCGAGGATGATAAGTACAATGGTCATTAGGTATTGATTATAAAGAGGTGTTCTTTGCTCTGTAAAGACTTATTCCTGGTGGTGTTATTATTTTTATCGTCAATTCTGCCACTAAGCCCAATTTCAGGTGCAATCGTCAAGGGTTCCATTTCTGTGATCCTCCTGTACACCTTGGTGCGGGGTGATGCCAAAGGATCCTTCCGAGGGGTGGTTAGATTTGGGGTGCCGAAGCGCCTCCGGAGTCCCCTCGGCCGTATCAGCTACCATGGATTCATATATGGTATTGTGCCGGGGATCCTGAGCGGACTGTTGCTCCTGCTTTGGCTGGGGTTAGCCAAAACGGGCCTGCCAACCTCCTGGCAGGGAGAGCAGACCAGCGGTATTGCCGGGGGCTTTACAAGGTTCCCAGGCTTTTCCCAGCCTCTGTATGTGCTGGTGGTGGCATTGGCAGCCTTGTGGGAGGAGTTGTTTTTTCGCGGATACCTGTTTTTTCGAATCTTTCAGGGATTTCACGGGCAGATTTCAGGTACTCCAGGATCGCTACAGCCCGCTCCCCCATCCCGGGATGGGCGGGACACCGAGGTATTGTCAACGAGAAGCCAGGTACCGAGGCATGGGGCAGCCCGTTCGCGGGGGCGAGTACGAATCACTGCGTTTCATTCTATGCGCTCCCCGGGTACACCCAGTTCATGGGGGCGAGTACGAATTACTGCGCTCAGCGGCCTGGTTACCGCAGGGCTTTTCGCCGTCGGACACTGGTATGGCGGACCAGCAGGACTGCTATTCGCTTTTATTAGTGGGATACTCTTGAGTCTTCCAGTGATAATGTATGGTATTCCGCGGGGAGTCGTCCTCTCCGCAGCCGCTCACCTGGTATACAATGTGACGGTGCTGATCCTGGCCGGGAATTAGCATTCCTGAGTTGGCAAGAGGTTACCCCCTTCCCCTCTTCCCCATTACCACGGGGCCGGACCCCAGACAGCCCAGCCGTATCCGGTGTGGTTTGCAAGCCATTCCACGAGAAATCCTTGTAACCCGTGATGCTGTATAAAGCCGCATAAATTTATTACACTTTTTATCATGTTTTACATCGTATTGGATTAACATATAGCTTTTTTTGTATATACTATTTCCTGTGAGGTTCATTCAAACGCCGTTTTGCATGGACCATGCGCCGGATCAACAAGCGAGAATCATTTCTTCGAGATGATTTACTCTTTTCCCATTATCGCGCATGCCAATTGGAAATGACTTTTGCAATTGGCTCTTAGGTTTAAATCTTTAGTGTTAGGAGATTGTAATGGTAGATACTAGGTGTAATAATGCCTCACTATGTATACCCGGATTCCAACGCCCCCAGAAAAACCTCAGGGGCAACACAATAACCAAAGGGATTCTGACCGGTTTATTAGCGGTGTTCCTTCTATCCATGGGAACCGGCACCGTTGCGGCTCAAGACAATCCCCTACCCGAGGAGGTACGCAAGGCTATCGAGGGTTTGGCAATGATTCCCTTCGATGAATATATCGAGTCTGTTCATTTTGAGCTGCCCGATCTTGCTGATGGTATGATTTCCCTGGAAGATTTCCGAGGCAGCTTCGTTCTGTTAAATTTCTGGGCCTCCTGGTGCGGTCCGTGCCGAGCCGAGATGCCCTCCATGCAGGCCCTCTATGATGACCTTCAGGGGGACGGCCTGGAAATTCTCGCTGTTAATCAACGAGAGTCCCAGAGTATCGCTCAGGATTTTATCTCTGAGTTTGGCTACAGTTTTCCAGTGGCCCTGGATGCAAATGGCGTCATTGGGTACCAATACGGTGTACGAAGCATTCCCCTAACCTACCTGGTCGATCCTGAGGGTAGGATTATCGCCGGGAAAATAGGCGCCCAAGATTGGAATACCCCCGCTATCCGAAGTGCTTTTTCTACACTGCTGAATTAGCGGTAAGCGCCTGGAGACGATTATGGAACTAAACCTACTCAATGTGCTTCTTGTGGGGGGCGCCGGAACACTGTCATTTTTAAGTCCCTGTGTACTTCCCCTTGTCCCCTCCTATTTGAGCTTTATTAGTGCCGGAGCCCAGTCCCGGCGTGAGAATGCTAAGGAGGATGGTACCCCGGCTTGGATCACTCTCGGACGTACCCTGTTCTTCGTTGCCGGATTTAGCACCGTCTTTGTAATTCTGGGGATCGTATTCAGCGGGGCTGGGTTCTTTCTGAGTGGGATTCAGCGCCAAATTTCAGTGATCAGCGGAGTTATTATTGTCTTGTTTGGGATCCATACCATTTTTCCGATAATCCCCGCACTTAATTTCGAAAAACGTTTCCATCTGTCACAAAGACCGGTATCTATGGTGGGCTCCTTTGTTGTCGGAACAGCCTTCGGTGCCGGGTGGAGTCCTTGTATTGGTCCGATGTTGGCCAGTGTATTATTTCTGGCTGGAAGTTCGGCTCAGATCGTACCCGCCACTATTTTTTTAACGGTGTATAGTCTCGGTCTTGGGATTCCGTTTGTGTTGTCTGGGATTTTTCTAAACCGTTTGAAACCTTTTTTGGCCATCATGCGTCGGCATCCCAGGACAATCTCTTTGATAAGCGGCAGTATATTAATCCTATTAGGGTTACTGATAAGTCTAGGCCAATTCCAAGGCCTGAGCCAATTCTTCGGAAACCTTGGGTTTAGGGTAGAATCCTGGGGACGGCAAAACCCGTTACAGGCACGGATCATCTTTACGGCCATCATGGGACTACTCAGTATCATCAGCATTATTCCCGGTGCTGCGGGTATCAGAAAAAATGGAATCACCCTCAAATCCGGCATGAGTCTGATAATCTTTGCAGCTACCGTGACCCTGGGGATTCTGAATGCAACCCAGGCCATTTCCTTATCAGATGTATTAGCATCCTGGCTATCTTTTCAGGGGATATAGTATACTATTCCTAACTATGCGAGTGTTGATTAGAACCTGGTACATACTATCTTCTGTATTTCTGGTTATCACGATAACGAACCTGCTCCCCAATTGGCCCCAGGGGGGGCAGCCGAGTCCCCTTTTAAAGGAGCCAGGAATCCCCCCGGCGGTGGTTCCCCACGGAGGAGCAAAACTTCTGTATCCCGAGAATACGGTGTTTTCATTTTGGGCGATGAACGATGCGGGCTACGAGGTGTTTGAGATTGATCTGGCTCTCACCCGGGATGGGCAGCTGATTTCCCACCATGATTTAGATATTCAGGGAACCACCGGAATTAGCGGCCGGCGGGTGGACAGTTTTACCTACGATGAGCTATTAGGTTTCAACTTTGGCTCCCAGTTCCAATCTCTTAACGGGGATTTTCCCTACCGAGATTTAAATGCCCAGGGAACCAAGAGAGAACGTGCCATCCTCCAAACCCTCGTTCCAGCCCGACTTGAAGATTTGTTTGTAGCCTTCCCGGATAAACAATTCCTCCTGGAGCTGAAGGATACCGTGCCAGGCAGCGGAGACTCCCAGGCGAAAGCCGCCGCAGCGGAGTTGGTGCGCCTCATTGCCCGATACGGAATGTCCGACAAGGTGACTATTTCAAGCTTTGACGACCAGGTTATTTCTTACCTGACTCAATTCTCCCGGGGGATTCTGCCCCTGCGGGTTGCAGCATCAACCCAGGATTCCGTCATATTTGCCATAATCACCAGTCTGCGGCTCGGTTTCTTTTTGTGGCCAAGCTACGATGCGTTTATGCTCCCCGCTGATTCGGTACTAGAAGGCAGTCTCCGCACCACGTTAGAGAAACTACCCGCATTTATCCGTGACAGTATCGCCCGGTACGACGAAACCCGGGATGTTTGGTACAGCGATCTTGGCCGAGGATCTATTATCCGAACAGCCCACAAATTGGGGAAAGCAGTGTACTATTGGACCGTTAACAGTCCTCAAATTGCTGGAAAACTCACCCAGCTGCATGCAGACGGCATTATTACCGACCGGCCAGATATTATCTCATCGGTGGTCTCAGAAACCCAGCGTCAACAGAACAACACTCGTGACTGATAATCCGTAAACAATCCCCCAGAGAATCTCAGCCAGGGAGTGGCCTACCATCTCGTTTAATACAGCCTCATCCTTCAACTCCAGGGTTGCCCTGAGCCGGTTTAACACCTGAGCATGTTTCTGAACCTCACCACGCAAACGATACGCATCGTAAATAACAATGAGACTGAACACTGCACTGACGGAAAAAGCAGCCGATGCCATTCCGTAGGATTAAGCAACCTTTTTTCTGTAAATTTCTTTAAAAGCAGGGCGATCATTAGACTCGGGTAAGTACCGTTTTTCATTCTGCCATTGATCGTTCTGTTCGATCAGCATGGCCGCCGCAAGGCGAAGCAAACTATCGGCATTAGGGAATACGCCTACGACCTTTGTTCGCCTTTTTATTTCTTTCATTTGACGTTCAGCCAAATTTGAGGTTCGTAACTTCCTCCTGTGGTTTTCCGGGATATGAAATACGCTTAATCCCTCCCGGAGATTTTCATCAGCCCACTGGGCAAGACGGGGCTGGGTCTTCTCATACTTTTCTACCAGGCTCTGCAAGTACCTTTCGGCGTTCTGTTCATCTGGGGCATTGAAAACCTTGCGGATTTCCGCCGCTACCGCCGGGACATCGTCTTTCCTTGTCACGTAACCACGAGCATTTTGCTGCAAGTGAAATTGACACCGTTGCCACAAGATTCCAGGAAACACAGCATCGATAGCTGCTCGAAGACCCGCATGGTCATCACTGGTAATCATGGTCAGACCATGGAGCCCTCTACGAACCAGGCCTTCTAGAAACGATCGCCAATTTACCTCCGCTTCGCTATTGGCTACTTCTGTGCCCAAAATCTGACGTTTGCCTTCATAATCGACGCCTATGGCCATCAGTAGGGACTGTTTGACCACTTTCGAGCCTACACGCACTGATTCATATGTAGCGTCGAGCACGAGATACTGTATTTGTCCTACCGGCGAGGATCGCCAGGATGTTGCCTCTTCATCCAGCTCCTTCGCCAATCGACTTACCTGTGAGGAGCTCACCTCGGTGCCGCATAGGATTTCTACGATATCTGAAACCCGTCTAGTACTGACCCCTTTTACGTACATCTCGGCTATCGCAAGTTTTAAGGCTCGTTCACTCCGAATACCCTTTTCGATACAGCTGGGATAGAATTCCAGTCCGCGGACTTGAGGTATCTTGAGTAATACCTTCCCGGTAGCCAAAGCCAAGGTTTTGTTCTTAAACCCGTTGGCGTAGCCCATTCGATCTTCGGTCCGCTCATAGGGTTCGGCCTGAAGGGTTTTGGCTCGCTCAAGTTTCATTGCTTCGTTCACTACCTTTTCTATCACCTTAGAAAATTTACTGTCTTCCTTGGTGGCTAACATTTGGATCACTTGCTCTAAAAGTGTATACTCTGATTGGTAGGCCATCGGGCTCTCCTTATGGTTTGTTTCGTCACTTACCATTTGAGCCTGATCGGCCTGCTTTCTTCAACCTAATTTACAGAAAGAATTGTACACCAAC
>NZ_JNUP01000071.1:0-7530 GCF_000758165.1 Spirochaeta lutea
GGCTGACCATCTACCAGGCCTACCATAATTTCCTGGAGCCCTACCGCATCAAGCACTACCGCCGGGGTGATACCCGCACCCGGGCCGAACACATGGGTCTGAGCCGGGACCGGCTGACAGCAATCATCCGGGAGTTGTGGGGGCGGCGGCCGTTTCGGGGTAAGCTGTCTCTCTGGACGGAGGAATTGAGGACCTGGAATATGAAGTGGCGTAATCCCGGGGTGGACTTCGGGACCTACGTGCCGAAGTACATTTCGGCGTGATGAGGCGGGTGTGCTCTGGGGGTTGCAGAGGGCCAAAAAAAGTTACAGGCTTTTGCGCACTATGGATTTTTTCCCGGGTGGCACCAGAGTTTTTGGGGAATTCAGTCTGGGGTCTTCCAGCGACCTGCCTGAAGTATGATTCCCGCAAGGACTGCAACCTCTATGACCGCCACAATGATATAGTGGGGCAAAAGACTTCCTCCCCCCACCACGTAGACGATGGTAAAGATAGCCGCTGCAATATTTGCTATCCGGGCGGCCCGGTGGGGTAATGTCCAAGAGAGCAGGATCATCAAAATGGGTATGTTGGTCAGCACCGCCGCCACGGCCATAACTGTTTGCACGTCTCCGGGCAGTTGAAGCACCGAACCCTCCACGATTTCCACCATTATTGAAAATATGTCGTTGAAGATCATATTGAGCATGACCACAATCCAGAGCAATGAAAGCCGGATTCGAATATTCTGCAGTTGCATTCGCATCTCCTTGTTCGGGGTTTTGTGCCCCAGTCTTGTTTTACGGAAATGGTAATGCCTTCTGCCAAATCAGACATTGATCTGGGTTAAGAAATTCATTGTCCACGAAAGGTATTTTAACTCCGCCAGATATAGAAGCATAGTCTGGTAGCATGCTCAGGGATGACGTTGCGGGCATGAAACGAGACGACCTCTTGCACACTACCTCAAAAATTTACCCCGGCTAATACGCCGCCGGATCCGGCTGAGGGACTCAGGGCGGATCCCCAGGTAGCTGGCAATATAATACTGAGGGACGCGCTGAAGAAGATCAGGACGAGACTCCACCAGGTCCCGGTAGCGCTCCTCGGGGGTCGAGCTGCGGTACCGGCTCAAAGCCCCTTGGAGCTTGGCAGACATGACCTCCGCCAGGGTGAGGCAAACGTGTTTCAGCTGGGGATACTCAGCGAGCATCCTTTCCTCCTGCTCCCGGGTATGCCCCACCAACATACAATCCTCCATACACTCCAGACTGTGGCTGGAAGGCTCGCCGGTTCCGAACTCCAGGGGCAAGACGGGATCCTCTTCAATGAAAAAATCAAGCGTCTTATCCTCTCCATTCTTCAGGGTGAAGCTACGCAGGCAGCCCCGGAGCACAAAAAAGGCTCGCCGGGCCTTGTCTCCCTGGCGTAGTACCAGGGTTCCCCGGGGATAACTCTGCACCAGTGAACTTTGATCCAATTGGGTATAGAGATCCGGAGTAAGTTCCAGATATTCGGCTAAAAAATCTCTTAACAGGTCGCTCATGGCCGGTCCGGTAATCCTTTTATAGTGCGCAAAAGCCTGTAACCTACACCACATATGGGGGTGCTGCCCGGAGCCCAGCCCCTGGGATAGCGCAAGGGCTGGGCAAAGGTACAACCTTTTACGCACTACAATAGTCTATATGCGAATGCTAGCACATTGTAGTACAATCCATCCATGAGCATACTCTTTATTGTTCTTGGTCTGGGGGGGCTGGTATTCGGAGCCAACCTCTTGGTAGACGGGGCCTCGGCGTTGAGCCGCCGGTTTGGTGTTTCGCCTCTTGTCATCGGCCTAACGGTGGTGGCCTTCGGGACCTCGGCCCCGGAGCTTACGGTTTCCCTGGCGGCTGCTCTTGGGGGGGCCGGGGCTATTTCCTACGGGAATGTGGTGGGATCAAACATCGCCAACATTCTGCTGATTCTGGGACTAACCGCCCTCCTCAGGCCCCTGCAGGTAGGCTCTAGCACGGTACGCTATGAAATTCCCATGGCAATCTTTGCCTCCGTGGCTGTGGTAGCTCTGGGCCTGGACAGCCTGGGTATCCAGGGAGCTGGATCGGCAGCAGATATCCTCAGTCGGGGCGATTCTTTGGTGCTGCTGGGGTTTTTCGGGGTGTTTTTGCTCTACACCTTGGCGAGCGCCCGGAGGGACAGCTCCCTCAGGGAGGGCGCCCAGGCGGCCCCGGCGGTTCGGGGATCCGTACTCTTGCCCATCCTCAAGGTTCTCGGCGGCCTTGCCCTGTTGGTAGTCGGGGGTAAACTCCTGGTTGACGGGGCGGTGGATATTGCCGAAACCCTGGGGGTGAGCCAGCGGATTATCGGACTAACCATTGTTGCGGTGGGCACCAGCATGCCCGAGCTTGCCACCAGCATTGCTGCCGCCCTCAAGGGCGAACAGGATATCGCCGTGGGGAATATCGTCGGCTCCAATATCTTCAATGTATTCTGTATTCTGGGGATTGGCGGTTTGATTACGCCCCTGGAGATTCCCGGCGGCTCCCTGGTAGATTCGGCGGTACATTTGGCAGCATCCCTGATCTTACTGATTTTCGCCCTGGGCGGCGGAGGCAGGCGGCTGGACCGCTGGGAGGGCGGCATCATGCTGGCCGGATTTCTGGGGTATACCCTCTGGCTGGTGTTGTAGAACCTTGTATCCATTCGGACTGCCTCGCTGTGTCCGTTCACCTCTGACTGGTGTTGTAGATCCGCATTGGTGAAGGCTAATGGAC
This sequence comes from Spirochaeta lutea, assembly GCF_000758165.1. Classification (NCBI taxonomy): domain Bacteria; kingdom Pseudomonadati; phylum Spirochaetota; class Spirochaetia; order Spirochaetales; family Spirochaetaceae; genus Spirochaeta; species Spirochaeta lutea. The sequence goes on from NZ_JNUP01000071.1 coordinate 2,754, forward strand.
CCTGCTCCATGGCCGGATCTCGGGCGTAGGCATCCTTTGGGTAGCAGAGGCAGTAAAATCCCCATACATTTTTAATAAATGATAGGGTTGATACGGCATCCCCGGGCGTATCCTCTCCCCATACAACATTCATACCTGCATAGGGGCACAGGAGGGAGGGAAAGCCCCGGGCTCCCCCTCCCTGAACCAGCTGTTTCAGCAGCAGGTTTTGGTCTTGTCCAGATCCGTCCCTGACGTCCCGCAGCCGCAGCCTTGCTTACCCGATGCCTTTGCCTCCGCATCGGCATTGCAGCATGCATCGACTCCCTGGGGCGCAGGACCGCCGCAGCATGTTTCTTGGCGTTCCTGCCGTACCTGAACCAGTGAATCCTTGTTTTGTTCCATGGATTCCGCCTCCTTTGTTATTGGTACCCGGGTAGACGGTGGGAAACGAAAAAGGATGCAGAATCACCCACAACCACAATCCCCTTGACGAGAAGTACAGTCGGAATCAGACCCTTTAGCATTCTGGAAGTCGATGATGTTCCCGTATCTATCGGTTTCGATGGTGCAACAGTCCAGGAGCATCTCCTTCAGTTTTTGGCGTCCCCGCTGAACCCTGGACTTTGCACCGGAGACGGACAGGCCCAGGCGCTGGCCTACTTTGCGCTGGGTAAGCCCCTGTAATTCAGCCAGGTCGACGGCTTGCCGATACTTGTCCGGGAGCTGGAGGACCATGGGTTTTATGCAGGCGGCGAGTTCCGCGGATTGGTTGGTTCCTTGAGAACGATTAGAGTCCAGGATTTCTGCGGGTAATTCCTCGGTAGGCCGCCGCTTCCGGTAGTAATCGATAATACAATTCCGGGTTATCTGATAGATCCAGGAGCGGATCAGCTGGGTCTGCTGGAGTCCTGATATTCCGGCAGCTATTTTGAGAAACACCTGCTGGATGATATCCTCCACATCCTCCGGGTCTTTCACCCTCTTTGCTACGAAACCCCGGAGTGGCGTATAAAAATCCTTCCACAGTTGTTCAATACTCATGGTTGTCCTCCCTGTCTTCATGGTGGATGGTGGGGGCTTCCCCCGTATACCTATGGACGTAGTAAAAGCTCGAGGGATGCAACCAGGTACATGTCGACGGTGCTCCCCCGGGGCCGGCCCTCGGGTAGGCCCGCTCCCCGGGGCATGGTTCATTCAAATCTCCGTTTTACATGAACCCCTCCACCCTTTGGGCGTAAACCGCAGAGAACCATCCCCTAGATTTTGCGTCCCCTGCCATGGTTTTCCGTCCACAGATCACAGATCACAGATCACAGATCACAGATCACAGATCACAGATCACAGATCGAAAAGGATGTACCTATGCACCCATCATTTCCTATAGCAATTATCGGTGGCGGTCCGGTGGGATTAGCCGCGGCGGCCAACCTGGCGCTTTGGGGCCTACCCTTTACTGTCTTTGAAGCCGGCGAGAAGGTAGGCACCGCGGTTCGGTCTTGGGGCCATATACGCATGTTCTCCCCCTGGAAATATACCATGGATCGGGCGGCAGAACAGCTTCTCAAGAACCAGGGCTGGAAGGCTCCGCAAGGCAGCCTGCTTCCCACCGGAAAGGAACTCGTGGAGGATTTCCTTGAACCCCTGGCGGCTCTGCCCGGGATACAACCTCACATCAAGACATCATCTCGGGTGTTATCGGTTCAGCGCTACGGCATTGATAAGGTTAAGAGCCGAGGCAGGACCAGTTTTCCCTTTGAACTATCCTACATACACGCCGGGTCAATCGAGAAGGCCTACGCCTCAGCGGTTATCGATGCCACGGGGACCTGGGGCAACCCGAATCCGGCCGGATCGGGGGGTGTCCCGGCCCAGGGAGAAATCACCAATAAGAACCGGATATTCTACGGCATACCGGACCGCAGCCCGGGCCGCCGTTCGCGGTATTGGAACAAGGCCGTGGCAGTGCTCGGGAGCGGGCACTCCGCCATACACTCTCTGTTGGAACTCCATGCCTTGAAGGGTGATGCACCCAGGTCCCAGATATTCTGGATCATGCGGAGGGCTTTGACCCCGGGACTGTTCGGAGGCGGAGCCAAGGATGATCTGCCGGCCCGGGCAACCTTGGGACAGAAGGCTCAAGCCCTGATGGATCAGGGATTCATCCAGGTGATTGCACCCTTCCGCCTGGAAACCATAGACTCGGAACCCGATAGCCTCCGGATTACTGGTTCAGATGGGCGCCGATCCGTTCATGTCCGGGGACTGGACGCCCTGGTGGTAAACACCGGGGGCCGGCCGGATTTTTCCTTCCTTCGCGAACTACGCCACACCTTCGATCCCGTCCTTGAATCCGTCCCGGCCCTGGCTGAGCACATCGATCCGAATTACCACAGCTGCGGCACCGTAATCGCCCACGGCGAGGCCGAACTCCGCCAGCCTGAGCCGGGATTCTACATCGTGGGCTCAAAAAGCTATGGCCGCGCGCCGAGTTTTCTCATGGCCACGGGCTTCGAGCAGGTGCGCAGCATCGCGGCCTTTCTTGCCGGCGACCAGGAAGCAGCCCGCCGGGTAGAGTTACACCTCCCTGAAACCGGGGTCTGCGGGGTTAGGGAGTGAAGGGTGATTCGACTGCCTCTGTCTTAGAATCACCCCAGATGCAAACCCAGCACCACCCCGGCTACAATTCGTCTTCTGCCAGGGGCCAACGCGGATCCCGTATCCGGGCACTGGGCAAGGGGGAGCACCCTTCGCTACCGACAACCCTGCCCGCGGTGTGGTCCATAGATGGCTCCCCATTACCGGAGCCTTCTACACTCCTTCCTCCATGCTCCTCTGCCTAAAAATTTATGTTTCAGCTATTGGTACAAAATGTTTCAGCTATTGGTTCAAAATGTTTTAGCTATTGGTACAAAATGTTTTGCCTACTGAAACATGTTGTATCGTTAGCTGAAAGGTTTTGTTACATTACCTGAAACGGTTATTTTACAGCCAGAGCATGATGCCAGGACTCCCCACCATGCCGGAACTGGCCAAGAAGAACTGGCACGACAGTATACAGATTAGTGGAGGAACTCATTAAGGAAATGAAATAGTCCAATCTCATTATCCAACGCTCCTGTAGAGAACTACTCACTGGGATTCTCACTTCCTTTTCGTTCCCGAAGTGATTTTGAATCACTTACAAGACAGTTGAAGTGGAATCCAGACACCTGCTGGATACATTAAATGCGAATCAAATCTACTCACGCCACTCCACCCGATTTGCTATCTCATCTATGATCCCGCGAACCCCAAGATTATCCCCAGGACAGAGACACATCATCCTCATGGCAATAGTATGGGCTGCTTCAAAGTCCTTCATCCGCCATTGGGTCAGACACAGTCCATGGAGTACCCGTAAGTAGGGCCTGTTTTCCAGACACTCCCAAATGAAAACACCATCAAAATCGTTGGGCAGATTTTTCCCGGTAATAGAAACCGAAACCTGAAAACAGGATCAGTACTTGCACGGGAACACAGTATCACTTGTATAAGAGATTATACTTGCTATATACTGTGTGTATATACCTTTTCAGGAGGAATTATGAACATAGGCTCAGTCTTCGAAAACAACAGAACCCAGGCCGTTCGTCTTCCGGCAGATACTCGCTTCCCAAAAGATGTCAAGAAAGTCTCGGTAAGAGTAGTAGGCAACACCCGTATCATCGAACCAGTGCACAATAGCTGGGACAGCTTCTTTCATCCAGTCGAGGATGGTGTTACGGATGATTTTATGACAGAACGGGCATCTCAGACACAACCGGATCGGGAGTCATTCTAACATGCTAAAATACATGCTCGATACCAACATAGTCATCTATGTGATAAAGCGCCGTCCTGAGGAACTCTTGAACACTTTCAACGCCCATTCCGGACAGATGTGTATTAGCTCCATAACTCTGGCAGAACTTACTCATGGTGTTGAAAAGAGCTCTCTCCCCGAACGCAATCGCCGGAACGTGGAGGACTTTGTCTCTCGCCTTGATGTCCTGAGCTATGACGATTCAGCCGCAGCTCACTACGGTGATATACGAGCAGACCTGGAACGTAAAGGAGCAATCATAGGCATAAATGACCTCCACATAGCCGGTCATGCCAGAAGCCAGGGCCTAATCCTGATCACCAACAATACCAAAGAGTTCCAGCGGGTTGAAGGATTGAGAATCATTGACTGGACCAGGAAGTAGTTTTCACCCAAAATTTCTGTAGCCAGTTTTGTAGCCAATTCAACTGAAAAATGACCGCAAATGTCTACCACCAACCAGAACATGCACGACTCTTAATTGCTTACCATATAAGTACTTATGTAAATACTAGAAAATAACCGCAAACAACAGAAAAGGCCACTGTTAGCCAGGCAAGCTGTTTTTCCAGGTTGTCAATGCTCCTTATGAACTTGGCAGCATCATCCTGACCTCAAACAAGGGATTCGGTAGATGGGCAGACATATTAGGCGAAGAAGCAATAGCTACCGTAACGCTGGATCGTTTGTTACTCCACTCTTATGTATTCAGTCTTGAAAGGGCTTCATACCAGATGAAAGATTGGTAGAAAGTCGGGGGCGTTGACCCTGTGTAAATCACCATAAAGCGGAACTTTTAAACCGTTTTTGACATCTCATACTGTTGAGCTTTAAGCGCTTCGATACGCTCAAACTTCATCGCCTCATTGAGAACCCTCTCAATCAACCGGGCGAATTTCTTCTCATCACTCTGTCCAAGCATTTGGACAACCTGCTCCAGCAAGCTATACTCTT
>NZ_JNUP01000071.1:7580-10553 GCF_000758165.1 Spirochaeta lutea
GTTTGTTTGGTCACTTACCATTGGAGCCTGATCGGCCTGCTTTTTCAACTTTTAATTTACAGAAAGAATTTTACACTAACTCTCACACGATCGGACGCAATATCGCAGCCTTGCGGAAAAAGCGCGGATTACGCCAAAATCAACTCGCGCACAAGATAGGCATCACTCCAACACTCCTTTCGCGATACGAAAACGGGCGTTTGAATGTGCCGGTCGAAATTATTATCCAAATCGCAATTTCACTGAAAGTACGCACCGATGCCATTCTCGGCGTAGAACCGGTTGATTCCCATGATGACTTCATGCCCAGCCCTCGGATACTGCAACGCCTCAAGCTCATTGAAAAACTCCCGTCCTTTGACCAGAAATCACTCCTCAAAACCATCGACAATGCCTTGAAAGGCGCCGGCGTCGATCCTTCCGACCCGCCGGAATCGCGCTCATAGCGTCCACCGTGTGCGGTCCTTTCGTTGGAACAGCTTGAAAATGATACCATAAAATAGTATCATTCCTTCGTGAACAGCAAGCAGCGCAAAACACTTCAAGCCGTTTTCACCGATCCGGTCAAAGCAAGCATCCCGTGGGTGGATATCGAATCGCTGCTGCTGTCGTTGGGGGCACTCATGAAAGAAGAATCTGGCTCCCGCGTCGGTTTCTCACTGAACGGTGTTGATCTCATCGTCCATCGTCCGCACCCACGGAAAGAAACCGACAAGGGCGCAGTTAAATCGGTTCGCAAATTCTTGATCAATGCGGGGGTAACACCATGACATACAAAGGCTACACCGGCATCGTCGAGTTCGACGAAGAGGCGCGCATTTTCCATGGGGAAGTCGTCGGCTTGCACGATGTCATCACCTTTCAGGGGACGTCCGTCGAGGAGTTGGAAAGGGCCATGGCCGAGTCGGTCGATTTTTACCTGGATTGGTGCAAGGAGCGGGGCAAAGAGCCGGAGAAGCCGTTTTCCGGGAAGTTTATGGTCCGCACTTCACCCGAACTCCACAGCCGCGCGGTGGTAGCTGCTGCGCGAATCGGCTTGTCGTTGAACAAGTACATCGAAAAAGCCATCGAGGATGAAACCCGCCAGGTGCTGGCACAGCAGTAGCCGAGTCTTATCCCGATGCATCAGAGCAATAAAATATGGTATTGAACCTGACTCGCCTTCGGCTCGCAGGTTAACACGGTCATTTTATTGGCTTTTTCAAAGCCGCAGGGATGCAGCGCAGCGCATTCCCAGGCCCCGCCGAAGGCGGATTAGTGGTCCAAAATAGCACCGGGAGCCCTGTTATAGGCTCCCGTTTTTCAGGTTCTTTTGACAAGCCTAATGATTTCGCTTGACCTGCGCAAAGCCGCAGGCTGGGCGTCTGGTCAAAGGGGTTATTAGGCTAACTTATTTTGTTTAAACCCTGTCCCTTGGGGGAGCCTATTGTCACTCTTCGCGTGACGGTCATGAGAACAGCGACAATCAATTCATTGTATTAATGTTCAAAACAAGATGCTCAACTAAACCTGTTTCTTCATTAACAAGAAAAGATATCCAGTACTCATTCCATTTTTCTTCCGGATTAAAAGCGTTTTCAGGTGTTTTATACACCAATCTATTTAATTCTCCTTGTCTATATGAAAGATCTGGAATTCCATAAAATTCCTGTATTTGATTAACAGTTGAGTATACACCTAGATTTCCTATCTTTGTTTTAAACAGAGAAGTTGTAATATCTATTTTTGATATAACGTTTTGTCCACGATAAAAAAAGACTTTGACACCGGCGACAACATCCCACTGCAACAGATCCCACTCTGGTTTGTTCTCATTCTCAAACTGGACTGAAACTCCTTTGGGTGAATCGTCGTCGTCAAAGTAATTATTGATCCTATCTCCCAGAACAATTTCTGAACCGGATATCCCAACGACTGTGAAGTAATCAAGTGTTCTTACTACATCGTCCTGTGGATATAAACTAGTTAATAGAGTAGTTAAAAGAAAAATGATAACTGATGCCTTCATATTAAAACTCCGTTGCCTGCTAAACTTAATTTTCTTATGGTGATGATCCTATCAATACAGTTGGGTTATCGATCCATTGATCACCAAAGTCCCCATCTCCGTTTGCATCATAGCCCAAGTGTAAATGTGAACCAGTAGCTTGACCTGTCTGTCCAACATTCCCTATATGCTGACCTGCTTGAACATCATCTCCATCTTCTACAAAGTTATCTTTCAAATGGGCGTACAAGGTGCTTGTTCCATTAGGATGCTGAATAGTAATATAATTGCCGAAAATAGTGTCAGTGCCAGTATACGTAACAACACCATCACCAACAGCATTCGCCCGAGTTCCTTCTGGCGCAGTAATATCAATGCCATCATGAAAATTATCCGTTACTCCAATTGGTGTAGTGATCGGTTCTCGCGGACCATAATCATAACCCGCAGGATAATCTGATCCATTCTTCATTCCCACAGGATAAGCCATACCATTAATAACAGGCGCCAGGAAGGGACTTGGTGCCAGCTCTTCCGCCTGCCCATTCCCCGGCGTATCCGACAAAAGTCCCAGCGGATCAACAAAATTAACCGGATCATTCCCGACATAAACATACCAATTTGGGCCATCCTTGATAGGATCAACCGTTGTGAAACGGGCTGTTGTTGGTGCATAGTGCCTGTAACCATAATCATACAGTCCCGTTGCTTCGACAAGGAGTTTCCCATTATAACCGAACCGTTCAGCTATATCCAAATGCAATGCTTCATCGGTATCCCGAGATAGAGTTGGTTCATCATTGTCGAATAGTTTCCACCATTCATGATCATCATCCCAATCATGTCCCTCACTAAACAGGTCAAGCCCCTTTAAGGGTACTCCAAACGCATCATAGCTAATGCTTTGTTAGTGTAAAATTCTTTCTGTAAATTTAAAGTTGAAAAAGCAGGCCGATCAGGCTCCAATGGTAAGTGACCAAACAAAC
>NZ_JNUP01000071.1:10603-74797 GCF_000758165.1 Spirochaeta lutea
AAGAGTATAGCTTGCTGGAGCAGGTTGTCCAAATGCTTGGACAGAGTGATGAAAAGAAATTCGCCCGGTGAATTGAGATGGTTTTCAATGAGGCGATGAAGTTTGAGCGTATCGAAGCGCTTAAAGCTCAACCGTATGAGAGAACTAATGACCGCACCGGCTATGCCAATGGCTTTAAGAACAAGACGGTTTTGCTGGCAAATGGAAAGGTACTTCTGAAGGTCCCGCAGGTTCGTGGCGGCCTTGAGTTTTATCCTTCCAGCATAGAGAAGGGAATCAGGAGTGAGCGAGCCTTAAAACTCGCCATGGCCGAGATGTACGTGAAAGGGGTGAGCACCAGAAAGGTTTCTGACATCGTAGAAATCCTGTGCGGCTCTGCCATTTCTTCGTCACAGGTCAGCCGGGTATCAAAAGAACTGGATGAGGAGATCGCCGGTTGGAAGACTGAGAGCATCGGCCAAATTCAGTATCTGGTGCTGGATGCGACCTATCAGACGGTAAGGATGGGCAATAAGGCGACCAAAGCCGCGCTGTTAGTGGCCTTTGGAGTGGACTATGAGGGCCACCGGCATATTCTCGACGCTGAGGTGGCCTTCAATGAGGCCGAGATCAACTGGCGGCGCTTTCTGGAAGGCTTGGTAAAACGAGGTCTTCATGGTTTGAGAATGATCAGCTCTGATGACCATAGTGGACTGCGCTCGGCAATCGATGCGGTTTTCCCCGGGATTCTGTGTCAACGGTGACAATTCCATCTGCAGCAGAATGCTCGGAGTTTTGTCTCTCGAAAGGAGGATATCCCGGAAGTCCATTCGGACATCCGGCGGGTCTTCAATGCACCGGACCTTGAAAATGGCCGAACGATATTTACAGCAGCTGGTGGAAAAGTACCGAGAGCGTCAACCGCGCTTATCCCAGTGGGCAGACGAAAATCTACCGGAAGGGTTGTCGGTATTTCATGTACCGGAAAATCACCGGCGAAAATTGCGGACAACTAATCTTGCAGAACGTCAGATGCAGGAGATAAAGCGTCGGACAAAAGTAGTTGGGGTGTTTCCCAATCCGGAAGCATTGCTTCGCCTGGTCGGAGCGATGCTGATCGAACAGGAAGAGCAGTGGAATTCGGAGAAACGGTACTTACCAAAGGCGCTTGACCGGCCTGCTGAGACGGTAATTTACAGAAAGGGTGTTGCGTAATCTTTAAGAAAATTGCCACAGCTAGGAATATTGCTTTTAACAAACTTCCTGATGGGTTTCCATATCTATCATTAAGAGCCCGCACCTATTGAAATTGCAAAACCTCGTGTCCTTGACCAACCAACCCCTAATCGTATTCCCGTGAGGCTCATTCCAATTCTTACAAGGTATTCAAAATTTTGATAAATGTAGTCTGTTTGACCTGATTGGTTCATATCATAGGAAAGACCAGTAACAGAGCTAACTGCCACCAGACTGGATCCTATATGTCCATAGCTGTAGCCAATGCCTCCGATTATGTGTACCCAATCAAACAATTTGATTCCAACCTCTAAGGCAGGTGTTATGCCAATGCCTGAAAGGTGTTCACGAACGCTGTACGAATCATGAGGAATAGTGTAACTGAAATCAGGCTCAGGATATCCACCACTGGGTAAATCCACCGTTAAGTTTAATCCAATAGATATTAGGTTCTGAATAATGTCCCATCCGAGTGAACCTCCGAGGCTAAGAAGAATTTCATAGCCCAAGTCCTTGATTCCTTCATTAAATACATCCATGTTCCCAGAAAGAATTAAATCCCAATACGAGGGTCTTAGGTTACGACACAGGGCTCCGGTTTTGTACTCCTCACCAGAATCTTGCGCGGAAATAGCATACTGGACAATAAATATAAGAAACAGAAATATTATAAAACGCCGAGTCTGAGAATTAATTTTCAACTTTCCATTCTCCTTTAATCTATTTTGTTCATCACTCATTTATTCGCACATAGTTGATCCTGTGTCAGCCATGCTCAAAAAATCCCCTAAGGGACTACGGAAGTTGGACAAATTGATTCCACTTGGGTGATTCCTAATGGTTGAGTATCAAACTTCATCGGTACTACACGTTCAGAGCATCAAGAATCTCTGCAAGTGAATTCTTGGTTTTCAGTCTTTGTTGGTTGTTTCACTATTTATTTTGTACGAGTAGCAGAGGCGAAAATTCTACAACTTCTCCTTATAAATATTTAAGATATAAAAACAGAATTAATTAAATTATAAAGGTATCAGTTTGAAAAGCAAGCCCAATTATTTTTGAAAGTAAAAAACAGCTTGGCTTTCAACCCAATTGTACACAGTAAAGCCCAGATTTTACCATTTACCCAGATAGCTTTCTATTAAACCCACATTCCGCACCTCCTTGAACCGCCCCGACTTTACCGGAGACAAAAGCTTGTGAGAGGATGGAGTCATGGTAAAGAAAAACAGCAGGTTTTCCCAGGAAGTGCGGGAGCGGGCTGTACGGTTGGTGTTTGATTCATCGAATGAATATGGATCCCAATGGGCAGCAATCCAATCGATTACTTCGAAAATCGGATGTACGCCGGAAACCTTACGGCGTTGGGTACGGCAAGCGGAGAAGGAAAGCGGTGCTCGTGAAGGGATTACGACCGACGAGAAAGCTCGGATTAAACAGCTGGAGAAAGAGAACCGGGAGCTCAAGCGAGCCAATGAAATCCTGCGCCTTGCATCGGCATATTTCGCGAAGGCGGAGCTCGACCGCCCACAGAAGAAGTAGCTGCCTTTATTGATGAACACCGGGAGGTCTACGGAGTCGGGGCTGTTCGCGCGCGTAGCGCGCTGCTCGCCTATGCATCCTTACCGATCTGTGAAGTCATGCCAATCGCCCCATCGACCTACTACGAGTTAACCAGGCGTACTGAATATCCAGAAACTGCGCCGCCGCGTGTGCGCCGTGATGAAGCGCTCAAGCCCGAAATCCAGCGCATCTGGGACGAGAACTACCAGGTGCATGGAGCCCGAAAAGTATGGCACTAGATGATGCGTGAGGGCTTCAATGTGGCTAAATGCACCGTAGAACGCTTGATGCGGAGCCTTGGGCTGAAAGGAGTGGTTCGAGGCAGGCGAATTCGCACCACGATTCCGGATCAAACAGCTCCGCGGCCCTTGGACCTGGTGAACTGGGAGTTTGTTGCCAGCCGGCCGAACCAGTTGTGAGTTGGTGATTTTACGTACGTTGCGACCTGGAAGGGTTTGCGTATGTCGCCTTCATTATCGACGTGTTCGCCCGGATGATTGTGGGATGGGGTGTAGCATCCTCGATGAAGGTCGATCTAACCCTCGATGCACTCGAGCAAGCACTGTGGGTCAGACAAGTAAAACGGGGACTGATCTACCACAGTGATCGTGGTAGCCAATACCTGCCGATCAAGCATACCGAACGACGGGCCGATGAAGGCGTTGCCCCGTCGGTAGGAAGCGTTGGCAGTTCCTATGACAATGCGCTTGCTGAGTCGATTATCGGCCTGTTCAAGTCAGAAGTGATCTATAAACGCGGGCCCTGGAGAAATCTGGAGATGGTGGAATTCGCAATGCTGGAATGGGTGAACTGGTTCAATACAAAACGGCTACTGGAGCCGATCGGGTATACCACCCCTGCTGAGTTTGAGCAGGTGTATTATAATCAACGGGAAGTCACAGCCATAGGGACTGGACTCACATAAAATGCTCTCCGGGATTTCCGGGGCGGTTCAGTCTTTGGTAGTAGCCAATTACAAAACTCTGTTTTATAAGAAAATCAAAATTGCATTTTTTTCTAAAAGAAAGTCCGGAATCTTAATTTTTTCCTAAGAACATAAAGAACCTATGGTATATTTTCTGTATCGCAAAACCAAAAGGAGCAAATGCTATGCAGGGATTCAAACGCCTCTGGTTCGTTACTTTTATAGGTCTTGTACTCTTCGCTTCATGCACCATCGTACCGCCGCCTGAGGCGCCTACTGCCCGGATCGAAGTATACAATAACACAGGTGTAACCATTACCCTTCATATGGGTACGTATACCGACACCTCCTCGGTTCCCACCGCCTCCACTCCCGCCATTAGAACCGGTGAGAACTCCATTTTTGAGGTGGATGTTGAATTACCCTTTCATCTATGGTTCACCTATACATCGGGAGGGGTTCCATACTACATAAAGTTGTCCGATGAGGACTCGACTGCCGTGTTCGACCTGGACGAAGACAAGAACTACATCCTCATTCTCGGTGCGTCATCCTACGAATTCTATGAAAAAAGTATTGGCGACGGAGATGAGATACCGGACCCAACCCAGGTTAAAACACCGGTCATCAGCCCAGCCAGCGGTACCTTTACCGAAGCACAAACGGTTTCCATCACCACAGATACAACCGAAGCCACAATTTACTACACCACTGACGGATCCACACCGGACAGCACCGACACCGAGTACTCTACCCCATTTACCCTCGATATCCTGGGCACGACTACAGTCAAAGCCATAGCGGTGGTAGACGGTATGGTCGCCAGCGAGGTCGCGACCGCCACTATTGTTATTGAACTGCCATCCATCGACGTCGGGGCTGCTCTGGAGGATATCGTATACGATGCTGCTAACGACAAGGTGTATGCTATTGATTATTACAATAAGGAAGTCGTCATCATCGACCTGAACACAAAGGCGGTTGAATCTCAGACCTCTCTCACATACAAGCCGGTAGATCTGACCTATGATTCAGAGAATAACCGGTTGTTTATCATGAACTGGGGCTCCTCATTTGTGACAGAGTTCGATCTAGACACAAAAACGGTTACCCAGAACATTCCCTTCAGTTCAACTCCCCATAGTTCGGTGGACCCCGACAGCAGCGACCATAACGAAACCTTCCACATACAGTATGTCGATGGAATCCTCTATATCGTAGATTGTGTATGGGCCCCATCCCTACATGCCATAGATCTCAGCGAAAATAGTGTTACCGACTATACCGCATCCGGCATTGGTATCGGTGACCTTGCGTTTACCGCCGCTGGTAATGCCTTTTACTCCTGGTACCAGTATGGATGGGGTGCAGGATATGCAGGTTCGGATGTCCAGAAATACGCAATTGGGCCAGATGGCCTTACCGAGACCGGTGATTCAGAAATCGGCTATCCCGGCATGGCCCGTGATCCCTTGGACAGCCCCATATTCCTGGACGAGAGCGAGGCTAAGATTTTTGCAAAAACCCGTGTTTTTGATGCCGCCTCCCTCCAGTCCGTATACTATGATTTTGGTGAAGTGATCTACGCTATAGATCAGGCTAACAAGAGGATCGCCAGCAAAACAACGGTGTTTGAGTACGATACCTACAATGAGGTTGCAAAGGTTACTGCCGAAAGCATTGATCAGATGTTCTTCGATTCCAGCGGCACGCTGTGGATGCTTACCAATGAGGACGCCAAACTGTACTATCAGAATATCCAATAGGCATCAATCAGCGGTTTCATACGCCGCCCTCTGGGGCGGCTTTTTTTATGTATTCGGCTCCGCATATTCCTTGTCGAAGGCCCGGGTGAAGGCCTCCGGGGATCCGTACTGGTATTTTAATGCCAGGTCGATAACCTTCCCCCTACCAAGGAGCAGCTCCGCCCCGGCCTCAGCGAGCCGCCGTGTTTGTACATATTTATACAGCGAATGGCCCGCTGGATGGCTTGATAGTAATTCATCAGTTACACCATACCTAGCCTGAAGGCACCTGTCCACTCGGGCATTGTACCTGAGAAGGGGCTGCTGACTAGGCGCCGAAAGATCCGTTGAGTACGTACCGGCCAGAAACCCTTTGTTCACCATGGGGACGGATGGTGAGCATCAGCTTTTCAAGCGGCCCCGCTCTACTCTCCCGCCAGCTCTAAAATCCGGGCCTTCATGGCCTGGTTTATTCCGAAGGTTTCATCGGCCCATTCGACGAGGAAGACGGCGCTTTGGGGAATGGCGTGGTAGCCCCGGAGCAGCCCGTCCAGTACCGGGGTCCATGAGGGGTAGCGGCTTTCAAAACGCCGGTCGCGGTTATAGGCGTCCGGCGGAACCGGGGCAGGATCCAGGGTGAGTTCCGCCAGCTCCAGGACCCGGTCAAGACAGTAGCCCTGGATGAAGCGCCAGGCAGAGAGGGTTTCGCCCCGGCGGTAGCGGCAGAGCCCCACGTAGAGGCAGGTGATCAGCTCGCCAAGTACGTACTCCCGGGATGCAGGTTTCTCTAGGGTGCCGGCGGTGCTGACCGGGGTCAGGCAGGCGGTGTCGAACCCGGCCCGGGACCAGATTACCCTGCCGGGACTGAAGGGAATGGCAGCGAGCTCCTGGGGCTCGAAGATTGCCATCTCAGCAAAAATGCCGTCCTTAAAGAGCAGTTTGAAGCCGTCGGCTGTATTTTGAAAGAGGTAGCTCACCGGATGGGCCTGGGAGAGCCAGGCGGTATCGCCGAGCCACCGGGCCTTGGCGCCCTTTTGAACAATGGCGAAAAAATCCAGATCGGACCATTGGTCCAGGCGCTGGGTTTCCACCCCCACGGATCCCAGGCCCAGGAGCGCAAGTCCTTCGGGATGAGCCTCCAGAACCCGGGCTATATCCTGGAGACGCTGCTCCAGCTGTTCTACTGTATTCATACTACCCCCCGTATCATGGCTGTTATCATAGCCCGGGCCCGGGACATTGTTCCAGTCATTTCCGGGAGGCTGGCAACGCCTCGTATAGTGCGCAAAACTTGATGGATACACTCATGAATTTTATACTGGAACCATGGAACAACGAGTAGAAGAAATCCTGGATCGCCTGAAATCCCTGGGAGATTCGAAGGTTCGGGAGCGAAATGCAAAGGCGGGGGCGGGTGAAAATCAGTTCGGACTGCGGATGGGGGATATCCGCAAGCTGGCGAAGGAGCTGAAGACCGATCACAACCTGGGGTTGGCCCTCTGGCAGACCGGAAACATCGATGCCCGGTACCTAGCGATTCTCCTTATGAAACCCAAGGAGCTGTCTGCCGCCCAGGTTGAAGAAATGATGGCTCAGGCCGATTTTACCGGTGTGGCGGACTGGTTTATTTCCTATGTGATTAAAAAGCATCCCGACCGGGAGGCCCTGCGTCAGAAATGGATGGAGGATGATAACCCCTGGACGGCCAGGGCGGGATGGAGCCTTACCGCGGCAAGGGTGGAGAAGGAACCCCAGGGGCTGGATATTCCCGGATTGCTGGAGCGGATCGAGGCAGAGATGAATGAAGCGCCGGAGCAGGTCCGGTGGACCATGAATTTCTGTCTGGCGGGCATTGGAATCAACCTGGAAGAGTACCGCCAGCGGGCCCTGTCCATCGGCGAATCCCTGGGAGCCTACCGGGATTACCCGGTGCCCAAGGGCTGCACCTCCCCCTTCGCCCCGGAATGGATCCGGGAGATGGTGGGGCGCCGGGGATAAGAACCGGCCTGGAAAACCGGATATGCTGACCTGCCGCCCGGCGCCGGGGGAACCAGCCCGGTCCGACAACCTAGGGGTTGAAGGTGGCCGAGCAAGGAAGGGTTCAGGAAGCCGACCCTAGGTAATGTGCCGGGGCTCCGGACCGGTGTAGAGGGCCTTGGGACGGTAGAGGCGGTTATCCACCCGCTGCTCAAGGATGTGGGCAAGCCAGCCTGCCGCCCGGCTCATGGCGAAAATGGGGGTGAACAGGCCCTTGGGGATTCCCAGGAGCCGGTAGATGGCCCCGGAGAAGAAGTCCACGTTGGGGTAGATGGGTTTGCCCTTTTCGGCCATCCGGCGGGCCATGGAGGTTTCCAGGGCCTTGAGGATATCGTAGTAGTGGCGGTCGCCGGTTTGTTCGGAGAGTTTTTCCAGGAATCCCTCCATGATGACGGCCCGGGGATCCTTAGCACGGTACACCCGGTGGCCCATGCCCATGATCTTCCGGCCCGAGGCCAAGGCGTGATCCAGCCAGGGTTCCACCGCCGAGGCAGAACCGATTTCTTCCACCATATCCACCACCTTCTCGTTCGCGCCGCCGTGAAGGCTGCCGTAGAGGGCGCCGATGGCCCCGCTGATGCTGGAGTAGCAGGTACTCTGGGTGCTGGCTATAACCCGGGCGGTAAAGGTTGATGCGTTAAAGCTATGGTCGGCATGGAGGACTAGGGCGGTGTCCATTATCCGCCCCTCCTCCGGGCTGGGTTCTTCGCCCCGGAGCATGTACAGGAAGTTGGCCCCGTGGCTCAGATTGCGCCGGGGGGGCACGTACTCGAGACCCTGGCTGATCCGGTGGTAGGCGGCAATAACGCTGGCCAACTGGGCCACCTGGTGCAGGGTGTCCCGGCAGTTGCAGTGGGGTCCATGGTGAATCCGATGTTCCACGTAGGCCGAGAGGTATGCAATGACGGATTGCAGGAGCTCCATGGGATGGCTGCCCCGGGGAAAGTTCCGGATCATCTGCAGAATGGGCTCGGAAAGGTCCCGGGCGTTTCGCATCTTGGCGCTGAATAGAATGGATTGCTCGGTATCGGGCAGCTCGCCGTTGATAAGGAGGTAAACCACCTCTTCGTAGCTCTTGTTCTCGGCGAGTTCCGCAATGGGATAGCCCCGGTAATAGAGCTGTCCGGCCTCGCCGTCAACCTTACTGATGGACGTTTCTCCTGCAATGACTCCCTCCAGCCCCTTGGCGTAACTGGGCTTCTCTTGGTCTGACATGGTGTTACCTCTTTCGTTTTGGATTTGTGCTATGGATGCTCCGGCCGTCGACGGACAGGGCAGCTTCTTTGACCGCCTCGCTCAGGGTGGGATGGGCGTGGACGATCCGGGCAAGATCCTCGCTGCTGCCTCCCATTTCCATAAGAACGACGATCTCGGCGATCAGGTCCGAGGCTCCCGGGCCCAGGATATGGGCTCCGAGAATCCGGTCGGTCTTCTCGTGGGCATAGATAATCACCTGCCCGGCGGTATGACCCATGGCCAGGGCCCGGCCGTTGGCCAGAAAGGAGAAACTTCCCTTCCGGTAGGGAATATCCCGCTCCTTGAGCTGTGCCTCGGTGAGTCCCGTCATGGCTGCCTCGGGCCAGGTGTACACCACCCCGGGAATAACCTGGTAGTTCACATGCCCGGCCTGACCGGCCAGAATCTCCGCCAGGGCGGCCCCTTCCTCTTCAGCCTTATGGGCCAGCATGGGTCCGGGCACCAGATCGCCGATGGCGTAAATACCCTCCAGGGGTTCATTCCCGGAGAGAACCTGCCACCGGTCGTTCACGGGAAGAAACCCTCCCCGGCCCGGCTGAACCCCCAGGGCCTCCAAACCCAGCCCCCGGGTACGGGGCCGGCGTCCCACGGAAACCAGGAGGCGGTCCAGGGTTAGAGACTGCTCCCCCTTCCCGGGCTGCCCGGTATTCCCGGTGCGCCCGGCCCCGGCGTTGTCCCGGGCCGGGGATGCGTCACCGGCTGAGGTGCCGGCGGCCGGCTCCCGGGGCTCTAGGGCCACCTGGATGGTCTTCTTGTTCTTTTTCATAATCCGGGCCTTGGTACCCAGATGGAAGTGGATCCCCAGCCCTTCAAGCTGTTTTTTCAGCTGGCCGGCAATCCGGGGTTCCCAGCCGGGTAGAATCTGATCGGTTAGTTCGAATACCGTTACCTGACTGCCCAGCCGGGCCCAGAGGCTGGCCATCTCCAGGCCGATGATGCCGCCCCCCACTATTCCCAGGCGTTTGGGAACCGACTGCAGGGCCAGGGCGTGGGTGCTGGACAGAACCAGGTTCCCGTCAAAAGCCATTCCCGGGAGGTCCGCCGGTTCGCTACCCGTAGCCAGGATGACCTGCCGGGCCGTAATCCGGGTCACCCCGGGGTTCCCGGCGAAGGGATCAAGATCCGCCGGCAGATCGCCCTGGGGGTCCTCACCCCCGGCGTCAACCGACGCTATCTCCACCTCAGCGCCGCCCCCGGGAAGGGCTCGGGCAATCCGGGCGAATCCCTGAATCACCCTAATCCCCGCGGCAGATACCAATCCGCCCACCCCCCGGGTCAGCTGCTCCACCACCTGGTCCTTCCGGGCCATCATGGCCGGCAGATCCAGGGTAACCCCGGACACCGAGATACCGTGGCTGTCCAGGCCGTGGCGGGTATGATGGTAGTGTTCCGAGCTGTTCAGAAGGGCCTTGGAGGGAATGCATCCCACATTCAAACAGGTACCTCCCAGGGTCGGACGCCGATCAATGAGGGTTACAGATATACCCAGCTGGGCAGCCCGTAGAGCGGCCACATAGCCCCCGGGGCCCGCCCCGATTATTACCAGCTGATCCTCCCGGGGCGCATCGCCCTGCTGCTGGGCCGATTCGCCTGGGCCGGGAGTTTCGGCAGCCCGGGATGATCCGCCTGGTCCGGGAGTCTTGGATGTCCGGGGCGATCCGCCCGGCTCCTGTGATCCCGCGGTCTGGCCAGGACCCGGACCGGCTGTACCCCGGGATGGTGCTGCATTGGGTTGTTGGTTATCAGATCGGGTTGACATGGATCCTCCTTATCATCGTTCCCCTGGTTCTCCCATGGGCCCATCCATGGAAGCTCTTCATTCCGGCAGCCTACTGAAGGGGTGCCTGCTGCTGCCGGGGCCGCGGACTGGTAGTATTCCGAGCCCCTAAAACCCGGTAGCCCGGGCTGGGGTGTCTCCTGGTGACCAGGCTCTGTCCCGGGGCGGGTTTGCCGGGGTCGGGCTCTTTGGATTTATAATCCCAGAATCATCCGGGAGGGGTCTTCCAGCTGCTGCTTGAGATGCATCAGAAAACTGATGGCCTCCTTGCCGTCGATCATGCGGTGATCGTAGGTCAGGGCCAGGTACATCATGGGCCGGGCAACGATCTGGCCGTCCCGGACCACGGGCCGCTCCTGGATGGTGTGCATCCCCAGGACCGCCGTCTGGGGCGGGTTGGGGATGGGGGTGGAGAGCATGGAACCGAACACCCCGCCGTTGCTCACCGTAAAGGTGCCTCCCAGAAGATCATCGGGCAGCAGACGCTTAGCCTGGGCCTTTTGGCCGTAATCCAGAATCTGGGCCTCAATCTGGGCGAAGCTCAGGGTCTCACAACTGCGCAGAACCGGGGTAATCAGTCCGCGTTCGGTGCTCATGGCCACTCCGATGTCGGCGTAATCGTGGTAGATAATATCCTCACCGTCGATGAAGGCGTTCACCCCCGGGAAGGCCTGGAGCGCGCTGACCGCCGCCTTAATAAAGAAACTCATGAACCCCAGGCGAACCCCGTAGCGTTTCTCAAAATCCGCCTTGTACCGGCTGCGGATCTCCATAACCGCCGACATATCCACCTCGTTGAAGGTGGTCAGGTGGGCGGCGCTCTGTTTGCTTTCCACCAGACGCTGGGCTATCCGCTTCCGGATAGTGGTCATTGGAACCCGGCGTTCCTGGCGGTCTGCTTCCTGGGCAGAGGTTTGGTTCCAGGGTGATTCCCATGCCCCGGCATTCCCGGCCTGGCCTCTGGCTGCCGGAGCGGCCGATGCGCTACCCGGTGCCTGGCCGGCCGCTGCTCCGGACCCGGCGGTTCCCCTAGCCCCTGAGCTGCCTGCAGGCTCGGCTTGGGGACCCCGGCCGGCTGCACCGGCTCCGGGCTGGGAGCCCGAAGAGGCGGGAGCCCCGGCTGAATCCAGGTAGGATAGCACATCCTCCTTGAGCAGCCGGCCGCCGGGGCCGCTGGCGGGAATGGCCCCGGGGTCCAGCCGGTGCTCGGCAACGAGCTTGCGGACTGCGGGGCTCAGATCGTCCAGGGCCGGGGCTGGGGAAGCACCCGAACCGGATGAGGACGGGGCATTCGAATCACCTTGGGCCTGCTCCGCCGCTGCCGAATCCGAGGCTGAGGCCTGGGTATCGATCTGGGCGACTACTGCTCCGACATCAACCTCCTGGCCTTCTTCGGCCTGGATATGGAGCACCCCGGCGTGCTGACTGGGTACGGCCATGGTGGCCTTATCGGTTTCCAGCTCGAAGAGCTCGTCCCCCTCCTGAACGTATTCGCCGTCCTTTTTCAGCCAGAGGGCGAGGATGCCCGAGCTTACCGATTCGCCGACTTCCGGTACTGTGATTTCAATCATTCCAATCTCCTATGCAAAGGCCTGATCCAAGAGGGCCTGAAGTTCTTCAACATGCTGTTTGTGGCTGCCCGTGGCAGGGCTGGCCCCGCTGGGACGTCCGGCGTAGGCCAGGCGGATTCCCCGGGGTACAAAGTCCGGGAAGCGCTGGAATATGAAATACCAGGCTCCGCGGTTCCGGCTTTCTTCCTGAACCCAGCGGAAATGCCGGGCCTCGTTATACCGATGGCAGATGAGGTACAGGTCTTCCTGGGGGAAGGGGTACAGCTGCTCTACCCGGATAATGGCGACCCTGCCGGCCATCTGGCGTTTTTCCCGCTCCTGCACCAGGTCGTAGTAGACCTTACCGCTGCACAGCAGCACCACTTCTTCCTCCCCCGTGGCCTGATCGTCGTCGATGACGGGAACAAAGCGGCCCGAGGTCATGTCCTGCACGGATGAGCGGGCGGCCTTGTGGCGCAGCAGGCTCTTGGGGGTCATGACGATGAGGGGTTTGCGGAAGCTTTGGTGTACTTGTTTGCGCAGCAGGTGGAAGTACTGGGCCGGGGCGGTGGGGTTTACCACCTGGATGTTGCTCTCGGCGCAGAGGCTTAAAAAGCGTTCCAGGTGGGCGCTGGAGTGTTCCGGGCCCTGGCCCTCGTAGCCGTGGGGCAGGAGCATGACCAGTCCGCTGGACCGGAACCATTTGGTGTCCCCGGCTACGATGAACTGGTCGATGATAACCTGGGCTCCGTTTACGAAGTCACCGAACTGGGCCTCCCACTGGATCAGGGCATCGGGCAGGGCCAGACTGTAGCCGTACTCAAAGCCCAGCACCGAAAACTCGCTCAAGGGGCTGTCGTAGGCGGCGAAGAATCCCTGCTGTTCGGTGATGTGGCGCAGGGGCACGTAGCTAGTGGGTACCTCCGAACTGGTATCCCACCAGACAGCGTGGCGCTGGCTGAAGGTTCCCCGCTGGCAGTCCTCCCCGGATAACCGCACAGGATAGCCGTCCAACAGGATGGTGCCCCAGGCCAGGCTCTCGGCAAAGGCCCAGTCCACCCGGTCTTCGGTGCTGTACTGGGCCCAGCGGTCCTTTACAAAGCGCTGGAGCTTCGGATGGGGGGTAAATCCCTCGGGAATGGTGGTCAGGGTTCGGGCGATGGCGTCCAGGGTCTCCCGGGGCACGGCGGTGTCCACGGGATCGAAGGAGTAGCCCCGGCGGTATTTGGTCCAAATGCCTTGCTGGAAGGCGTCATCCAGCTGGGGCACGTATTCCCCCTTGGCATTTTCCAGCTCGGATTTGAGGAAGTTTTTGTACTCCGTCCCGTAGGCGTCCTGGTCATCCTGACTCCAGATTCCCTGTTGTGCCAGGCGGCGGCCGTAGAGGGTGCGTACGCTCTCGTGCTGGGCGATGAGGTTGTACATCTTCGGATGGGTGAAGCTCGGTTCGTCCGCCTCGTTATGGCCCAGGCGGCGGTAACAGATCATGTCCACCACCACGTCCGTGGCGAACTTCTGACGGAACCGGATGGCCAGGTCCACAGCCCGGATAACCGCTTCGGGGTCGTCGCCGTTCACGTGGAAGATGGGAATGTTAATCGACTTGGCAATGTCGGTGGCAAAGAAGGTGGATCGGGCATCCCGGCTGGCGGTGGTAAACCCGATCTGGTTGTTGACGATCAGGTGCACCGTGCCGCCGGTTCGGTATCCCTTGAGCTGGCTCAGGTTCAGGGTCTCGCTGACCACCCCCTGGCCGCTGAAGGCTGCATCACCATGAATAAGAATTGGCACGACCTTCTTGCGCTGACGGTCGCCCCGGCGGCGTTGGATGCCCCGGGTCTTCCCTTCCACCACGGGATCCACGGCCTCCAGGTGACTGGGGTTAGCCACCAGGCTCACGTGGATGGTTTTGCCCGTTTCCTCGTCATGGTAATCGTAACTGTATCCCAGATGGTATTTTACATCTCCGCTCCCCCCGTAGCTATGGGGGGTGTAGGTATCCACAAAGGCGGAGAAGATCTCCACCGGCGCCTTGCCGATGGCATTACAGAGCACGTTCAGCCTTCCCCGGTGGGCCATGCCGAATACCAGCTCCTGGACGCCGTGGCTGGCCGCCTCGCCCACCAGGAACCGGAGAGCGGGAATGAGGGTTTCCGCTCCTTCGAGACTGAACCGCTTCTGCCCGATGAAGTTGGTGTGAATGAAGGACTCAAACTCCTCGGCCCGGATGAGGTTCCGCTGGAAGGCTATCTTGTGGTCCACAGACCAGCCCTGCTGGGCCTTCTCACCCTCCAGATGGTTGATGAGCCACTTACGCATGACCTTGTTCTGGATGTGGAGAATCTCCGCGCCCATGGTACTGCAGTAGATGGACTTCATCCGGTCGATGATATCCGACAGGGGCATGATGGTGGGATGCAGGTACTTGCCCGCGTAGAACTCCCGGGACAGATCTTCCTGGGTCAGCCCGAACTCCTCCAGGGTCAGGCTCTCGTAGTCCCCCTCAATACTGAAAAACTGGTAGTACTGCTCGGGGGTCATGTAGCCTTCCAGGGGATTGAGCTTGGCATAGAGGTAGCCGATATCCCGGTAGGCCCAGATCAGGGAGTTAACCCGACCCTGGCGGATGAGGGTCACGGGATCCCAGGATCCGCTGTCGGTTCCTCCGGAGCCTCCGGCTACCCCGGGTGCCCCCGCGGCAGCTCCCCTTCCCCCGGGGAACCCTGCCCGTCCCAGGGACGGGGGAAGCACCTCCCGGGGCGGCATCCGGTGCCGGGGTACCACATCGTTTACCACGACTCCCGGGGAATCCGCCGAACCCGTCTGTCCCGTCTTGCCCGGAGCCCTTTCCGCACCGGCCCCGGAGGCTGGGCCGGCACCACCCGGCTCGCTGGAACCCCCGGACCCGGGGGCGGTTCCGGGGGTAGATCCCCCTGCTCCGGTGTCTCCGTATTCATAGCCCTGGAAGATCCGCTGCCACTGGGGGTCCACGGAGTTCGGCTCCGCCTTCCACTGTAGGTATAACTCTTCGACGTAGGGAGAAAACTCCATGCCTTGGGGATTGTTCATGTTATCCTAACCGCTCCTTTAATAAGCCGGGAATCTCACTGGGTGTCCGGGCAACCGGAACCCCAGCCTGCTCCAAGGCTGCCACCTTGGCCTCGGGTGTTCCCTTGCCCCCGCTGATAATCGCTCCGGCATGGCCCATCCGCTTTCCCGGAGGGGCGGTTCGGCCGCTGATGAAGCCTACCACGGGTTTATTCATATGCTTGGTTATCCAGGCTGCGGCGGCCTCTTCGTCCTCGCCGCCGATCTCGCCGATCATAACCACCCCGGCGGTATCCGGATCGCGGTTGAACTCATCCAGTAAATCGATGAATCCCGATCCCACCACCGGATCGCCCCCGATTCCCACACAGGTGCTCTGTCCCATCCCGGCTCCGGAAAGGGCATGAACCACCTCGTAGGTCAGGGTTCCCGACCGGCTGATAACCCCGATGGACCCGGGAACATGGATCCGGGCGGGCATAATCCCGATCTTGCACTGCCCCGGACTGATGAGCCCCGGGCAGTTCGGACCGATGAGCCGTACGCCCTTGGCCTTCACGTAGTGGTAGACCCCGAGCATCTCGTTCACCGGCACGCCCTCGGTTATGCAGATAACCAGGGGAACCCCGGCGTCTGCAGCCTCCCTGATGGCGCCCACGGCGAACTTAGCAGGTACAAAAATCACCGACGCATCAATCTGGTGTACATCCAGGGCATCGGCCACGGAGTTATACACCGGCACCCCTTCCATCTCCTGACCGCCCTTGCCCGGGGTTACCCCGGCTACAACCTTGGTGCCGTCAGCCAGCATGGTTTTGGTGTGAAAGGAACCGTCCCGGCCGGTAATACCCTGAACCAGAACCCGGGTTGTCTCATTAATCAGAATGCTCATGCCTTACCTCCCTTTCCGGCCGCCACCACAGCCTTCACCGCCTCGTTCAGGTCCGTCTTGGCCTGGATGCCCTCTTCCTCTAAAATCCGGCGGCCCTCCTGGTCGTTGGTGCCGATTAGCCGTACCACCAGGGGCACTGGGATGGGCTGTTCCTTCATGGCCAGGAGCAGCCCCTGGGCAATATCGTCGCAGCGGGTTATCCCTCCGAAGATGTTCAACAGAATGGCCGTTACCTTTTTATTATTCAGGATGATTCGAATGGCGTTGAGCACCTTCTGGGGGTTGCTGGAGCCCCCCACATCCAGGAAATTGGCGGGTTGGCCGCCGAAGAGCTTGATGATGTCCATGGTCGCCATGGCAAGACCGGCGCCGTTTACGATGCACCCGATATCCCCGTCCATGGACACAAAACTCAGTCCCGCCTCCCGGGCGGCTACCTCATCCTCGCTGTCCTCTTCGGGATTCCGCATCGCCTCAATATCCGGGTGCTTAAACAGGGCATTGTCATCAAAATTAACCTTGGCATCCAACACCATGAGCCTGCCGTCCTCCAGGAGGGCGTAGGGATTCACCTCCGTCAGGGTACAATCCTTCTCCATGTACAAGGTGTAGAGGGTCTCTACGGTCTTACGGGCCTGGCTTACTAACTCCGGTGTCTCAAACACCTTCCCTAAGACCTGGTTCAGGCCCTGGATATCGATACCCGCCTCGGGATGGATGGGGAATTTCAGGATCTTTTCGGGACTGGAAACCGCCAGCTCCTCGATATCCACTCCACCCTCGGCGCTGAGCATCAGAATCAGCTGTTTATTGAACCGGTCCATGGTCAGCCCCAGGTAGTACTCCTTTTTAATGGCTGCAGCAGGAACTACCAGCAGTTTTTCCACCGGGATACCCTTTATAGAAAGGTCTAAGATCTGTCGCGCTTTTTCTTCGGCCTCCTGGGCGGAACCGGCGACCTTGACTCCCCCGGCCTTGCCCCGGCCGCCGACCAATACCTGGGCCTTAAGAACCACGGTGCCGCCCAGGGATTCCTGGGCTTCCCGGGCCTGCTGGGGGGTGGTGACCAATACCTGGGGGCCTACCTCAATGCCGTAAGAAGCGAAGAGCTCCTTACCCTGATATTCATGGATGTTCATAGTTTCTCCTCGCCTTATTTCTGATCGTGAACCTGCTCGCCTCGGCCCTCCCGGAGGGACTTGATCTGCCGTTTGGTTTGGTTAATGAGTTTGGTGATTTTAATTTCCCGGGGACAAACCCTGGTGCATTCAAAGTGGTTCTCGCAGGGCCACACCCCGTCGGGATTGTCCAGAACCTTGAGCCGGGGTTCTAGACCCTGGTCCCGGCTGTCGTTGATAAACCGGGCAGCCTGCACGATGGCGGCTGGACCGATAAAATCCGGATTCTTATCCAACACCGGACAGGCGCTGTAACAGGCCGCACAGAGGATGCACTTGGTAGCCTCATCGAAGAGGGCCCGCTCCTGGGGGCTCTGGATGTACTCCCCTTGGTTCGGCTGGGCGGCCTCGGGGCTGCTTCCCGAACCGGAACCGGTTACCCCTCCCGGGGTAGACGGGGTTTCCATGGGAGCCGACGGCTGGGCTCCGGGGGTCAGGGTGGGGGTGAATCCCCTGTCCGTCCCGGCCTGAGTGCCCGGACTCAGTTTCAGTCCCTCCTGGGGCAGGAGGAAAGGCTGTACCTGGCGGTAGTTCTGGAAAAACGTGGTCTGATCCACCATGAGGTCCCGCTGTACCCTAAGGTGCCGCAGGGGCAGTAACTCAATGACATCCCCGTCGTTCTCGGCGACCTGTTTCACCAGGGTCTTGCATGCCAGTCCCTCCTTGCCGTTGATCCGCATGGCATCTGAACCGCAGACCCCGTGGGCGCAGCTTCGGCGGAAGCCCAGGGTTCCATCCTGGTTCCGCTTTATCTGAATCAGGGCGTCCAGCACTCGGCTGTCGGGTTCCAGCTGCACCTGGTATTCCTGCATGTAGGGGTCGGAATCGGTATCGGGATTAAAGCGTTGTACACGTATGGTAAGCTCCATGAATTGCTCCTTCCTGGTCTAGTAGGTTCGGGGTTTGGGTTTCCAAATGCTCACATCCACATCCTTATAGCGGATGGATACCTGGCCGTCCCGGAGTTCCGCCAGGGTGTGCTTAAGCCAATTGGGATCATCCCGGTCGGGGAAATCTTCCCGGCTATGGGCCCCCCGGCTCTCCGTCCGGTTGAGGGCGGATACTGCGGTTACCGCGGATATATCCAGGAGATTCTGCAGCTCAAGAATCCCCAACAGATCGGAATTAAAGCTCGGGCTCTCATCCTCCAGACGAAGTTCGCCGAACTGGTTCCGCAGCCGTGCAATGTCCTCCACGGCTTGTTGCATCTTTCCGGCCTGGCGATAAACCCCAACGTTGGTCATCATCGTTTCCTGCATCTCCTGGTAGATCGGGCCTGGGTGGGCGCCCGATCCCGGACTGGTAAGGCGGTCGTAAAAGCTCCGGAAGCGTTCGTCCGCTCCGTCGGGCAGCTGGGGCATGGACACATCCTTGACGTACTGGGCAATGTGCTGGCCTGCCCGGCGGCCGAAGACGATGAGATCCACCAGACTGTTGGTTCCCAGGCGGTTCGCCCCGTGCACGCTGACGCAGGCGCATTCCCCGGCGGCGTAGAGGCCCTCCCAGGTGGTGGTGCCGTCGGTTACCCGGCCGTGCACATCCGTGGGAATACCTCCCATGGCATAGTGGGCGGTGGGCTGGACGGGCATGGGTTTTTCTGCGGGGTCTACGTTTAAATAGGTGCGGCAGAAATCAGCGATGTCCGGAATCTTGCTTTCCACCACCTCCCGTCCGAGATGGGTGGCATCCAGGTACACGTAGTCGTCGATCTTCTTATCGCCCCGGATGCCCTTACCCCGGGCAATCTCCGTCATGATGGCCCGGCTCACCATGTCCCGGGGCGCCAGATCCAGGAGGGTGGGTGCGTAGCGTTCCATGAAGCGCTCCCCGTCGCGGTTGCGCAGGATTCCCCCCTCGCCCCGGACGCCCTCGGTTATCAGAATCCCCATATCCAAAATACCCGTGGGGTGGAATTGGAAGAACTCCATATCCATGAGGGGTATTCCTGCCCGGGCGAGCAGGGCCGGACCGTCTCCGGTGTTTGCCAGCGCGTTACTGGTGACCTTGAACATCCGGCCGAATCCTCCCGTGGCAAAGAGTACCGCCTTGGCCCGGAACACATGTACCTGGCCGGTTTTTAGCTCAAGAGCGATGATTCCCGCAACCTTGTTTCCATCCAGGATCACATCCACGGTCTGAAACTCATCGTAGAATTCCACATCATTCTTTATACACTGCTGATACAGGGTCTGAAGAATCATGTGTCCGGTACGGTCCGCGGCGTAACAGCTGCGTCGTACCGGCGCCTCCCCCAGATTACGGGTATGGCCGCCGAATCTGCGCTGGGCGATGGTTCCGTCTTCGGTGCGGCTGAAGGGCAGACCCATATGCTCCAGGTTATACACCGACCGTACAGCCTCCTCCGCCAAGATCATGGCGGCATTCTGATCCACCAGGTAGTCGCCACCCTTAACGGTGTCGAAGGCATGCCACTCGGGTTTGTCCTCATCCAGGTTTCCCAGGGCTGCGCCGATTCCCCCCTGAGCGGCCCCGGTATGACTCCGGGAGGGGTAGAGCTTCGAAACTACTGCTGTCTTTGCTGTCTTGCTGGCCTCCAGGGCAGCGTATAATCCCGCCCCGCCGGCACCCACAATTACTGCATCAAATTCGTGTACCAAATTCCTGCTCCTTTCATAACCCCAAGAAAATCCACCCCGCCGGGATAACGCTTGGTGCGTAATAACCCCGCGGGGAGGGCCTGGGAAATAACCTTCCTATTTACTAATATATGGCCACCCCTCCGGGAGCGCAAGGAAAGTTTTCCTGAGTATTTCCCTCGGCCTTTAAGCCGGGTGATTTTTGCACTTTGTGGGGGATAGATTTGACAAATCCTGGGGATCAATCATACTAAATCCATGGCAACCCCGGACAATCCAGCATTGCGGCGAAAAATTCTTCACTTTTTGTTCTGGACCAAACCGGAGGAAAACACCTTTCCCCTTCAAACCCGGGTGAGTATCATCGCCCTCTATGCAGCGGTGCTCGCCAGCCTGGCTGCCCTGCCCTACAACCTGTACAGCGACTATGTAAACCAGGCGTACACCCTCATGGCCTTCCAGCTGGTGTTCATGGCCCTGGGGCTCATGGGTTTAGTGAGTTTCTGGGCTCTGCGCAGCCTGACCACCATTCGGGTCTTCTTTTCCGCCGCCCTCATTATTTTGGCTACCGGTCTCATTATTAATGCCGGGGGGGTGCGCGGCCTGGGATTCTTTTATTTTGTTGTGGGCTACGCCATTCTGTACTATGTACTGGGCTTGGTGGGCGGCATTGTGCTGCCCCTGTACATCTGGGGCGGAACCCTCATCAGAATCTCCCTGGGCAACTTCCATCCCGAGTCCTACCTGAACGACCCGGATTTTTACACCACCTACCTGGTACTCTTGAGCGTGGCAACCATCCTGGGGATCTTTGCGGTGCTCTACCAGCATTTCATCATCCGGCACCTGTACCGCCTGGCCTATATCGATGATGTAACGGGCCTGCCGAACCGCAAGCGCCTGGAGCTTCTGGTATCCCAGTGGATGCGCTCCCACCGCCATGGCGGGGCGAGTTTTTCCCTCCTGGGGATTAAGCTGCACAACTTCGCCCAGGTAAATTCCTTTCAGGGCGCCCTGTCTGCCGACCATGTGCTGGAAACCCTGGGCAACAGAATCACCTCGGTCTGCGGGGTCCAGGACTCTCCCGGAAGGTACACCGGTACGGTTTTCCTCGTCCTGACTCCCAAGACGGATTTTTTGGAGCTTGAGGAGATGGGTAGCCGCTTTCTTGAGAGGATTCAAAAGCCGGTGGATCTGGACGGCCACAGCGTGGGGGTTCAGGCCAGCGTCAGTATAACCCGGTACCCCCAGGATGCGGACCGGTACGAGACCCTCATGGCCAATATTATGGCTGGCTTCTCCCGTCTGGCGGGTCAGCCGGGCTTCGTGAGCTTCTTTGATGAATCCATCCACCAGGCTGAGGCCCGGCGCTACACCATGTTGGGAGAGCTTCGTCACGCCGTGGCGAACCAGGAGCTGCACTTGGTCTACCAGCCCAAGATTCACCTGGCCTCCGGGGGGTGCCACGGCGCCGAGGTGCTGCTGCGGTGGAACAGCACCCTCTTCGGACCCGTGGGGCCGGATGTGTTTATTCCCCTGGCCGAGGAAGGGGGGCTTATTCAGTCCATCACCCGGTGGGTTATCCAGACCGCGTTTTCCCAGATCAGTCGCCTGGGCGCCTTAACCGCCCCCCGGGGCCGCCACCCGGGACTCGTCCATGCAATCAACCTCAGTCCCCTGGACCTCTCCGATCCGGCATTCCGGGAGTTTCTGGGGTCTCTGGAATTTGCACGGGATGAAGAAAAGCCCGATACAGCCCGGGGGACTCTTGAGTTCACCGCCACCGAACAGGGAAGCGCCCCGGCGCCAAAAACTCCCGAGCATCCCCGCCCCGGGGAAGGAACCACTCCGACCCCGGAGGCCGATCCGGTTCAGGGCGAGGGTACCGAGGTCGCTTCAGGGTCCGGAGCAACACTGGAACCCGGGATGGAATCCGAGGCCGGGGTCGATGGCGGCAGCGGGGTGGATCCGGCCATGGTTGAGTTTGAGATTACCGAAGGCATTTTGATGGATGAAAGCGCCACGGTACAGTCGAACCTGGAGTTTATCCGTAGCAGGGGCTTTCGTATCGCCATTGACGATTTCGGTACCGGCTACTCGAGCTTGAGCTACCTGCACCGCCTGCGGGCCAGCAATTTGAAGATCGACCGCAGCTTTATCCAGCCAATTAACGAATCGAACCCCCAGAGCCCCATCGTGGATGCCGTCATTTCCATGGCGAAGACCCTCTCCCTCTCCACCACCGCCGAGGGGGTTGAAACCCCCTTCCAGCGGGACTACCTACTTTCCCGGGCCTGCGACCTCGCCCAGGGCTACCTCTACGCCCGGCCCATGGACTTCGAATCCTACCGCAGCTGGCTGGAAAGCCGGGAGTAGGTTCCCCATTTGATACCCCCTCATCTCCTCGGTAGGAACAGCCTCTCTTGACAACTTTGCAACGCAAAGTTACTCTTAAGTACAAAGGAGAATTCATGAACCATACAAGGCCTTCAAACGAGCAGATTCACATCCTCCAGGAGGTACTAGAGCGCCGCCGGGCCCGGCGGGTACTGGAGCCCTGGGCCTTTTTTACCTGGGCAGTGCTCATCGCCCTGGGAACGGCAGTTCAAACATGGATGTTTCCGGGGTTGGGATTACAAGACGGATCGGCACCGTCCCTGCTATGGGCCGGGATCGTCGGCCTCGGGATACTCCTGGAGAGCCTGGCCTTCATCCGCCAGAGCATCTCCCTGGGCCTGGGTCCCTGGGCGAAGCGCTACCATCCCTTCTATTGGTTCTTCGGAACCGGCAGCCTGACGGCGGCGGGGTTCATCCTGGGACTCATTCGGGCCGATGCAGCCCAGGCCATACCCTACCTGCTCCTGCCCACCATTGCCCTGAGCTTCAGTGTGCTGGGTATTATGGGATTTAAGGGATTTTACCAGGTCGGGCTCTCCGCCGGGATACTCGGAATCGCCGTCCTGGCCGTTGCTCCGGGAAGCCCGGTGCTTGTCCCGGCAGTCGGATTTTCCATCAGTCTGGCCATGCTCCTGGGCGGATTTGTGTACCGGCATTTTACCAAGAAGGGACCCTACCGGGACGGAGTAACGGAGGATGACCATGCCTGATGGACTGCACACCCAGTTCGACCAGGATTTTTTTGAACGCACCCGGTTATCCATCCTAACCCTGCTGTACACCGACGGCGAAACCAGCTTCGCTGATCTTAGGTCCACCCTGGAATTAAGCGACGGAGCCCTGTACAGCCACATTAGGAAACTGAGCGCCAAGAACCTGATCCATGGAGAAAAGCGCATTGTGTCGGGCCAGGCAGCCACCATTTATTCCCTAACCGGCCTCGGGATCCAAGCCTACGAGGCCTACCTCGGCTTTTTAGAACAACTACTCGCAGAAACAAAGGAGAAACGATCATGATCCAACGTATAGGAACCTGGAGCGCTACCCACCCCCGGCGCGCTCTCATCCTAGCCCTGGGTATCAGCCTGATTGCGGCCCTGGGCAGCCTGATGCTGACCCTGGAGATGAATTTTTATTCCATCATGCCCCAGAACACCCCCGCAACCCGGGATCTACAGACCATTGTGGAGGAATTTCCCTCCAGCGATTCCATCCTGGTGTACCTCCAGGGTCCGGATTCCCAAAGTCTAGCAGCCGGGGCGGAACGTATTTCCCGGCGTCTTTCCCAGGGTGATTTGACTGATTTGGTCCACCGGGTCATCCTCGGAGCGGACCAGGAGTACCTCCGGCGCTACGCCCTGCTGCTGGAGGATTTTGACCTCGCCGCCTCGGACCCCAGCCAATCCCTGGCCCAACTCGCCCGGGAACTTGGCCGGATAAACCCCGATGAACTCTCCCAAACCGAGACAGCCCGTCTCCGCCACTCCCTGACAACCCTGGGAAACGATTTTTTAGCCTTCTCGGGAACCGGGGATGGCGCTGATGATGCGCAGCGGCTATCCGCCCTGCAAAACGCCCTAACCGGACCGGAGCTGATAACCAACGCCCAGGGCACCCGGGGCATCATGACTATCGTTACAACCGTCGGAGTGAATGATTTCTTCGAACTGGCTCCGGCTGTTACCAGGATTGAAGAGGCCGTGCACGGTGCTCTGGAGGGTTCCGGAGTAACAGCAGGCCTCACCGGATTCTTGGTGGTGGCCAAGGACGAGGCTGTTACCAGCGAGCGGGGCTTGGCCCTGGGCTTCGTGGTGGCTCTTGGGTTGATTGCCGGCCTGATGATCCTCAACTTCCGGATGCCCCAGGCCCCGATTCTTCTGGGACTCCCCCTACTCCTAGGAATCCTCTGGACCGTGGGCTACACCGGCTTCATTCTCGGCCGGCTGAACATCCTAACGGCCATGTACCTTATTGCCCTCATGGGCCTGGGAATAGACTTCGGTATTCATATCCTTACCGCGTACCTCCAGGCTGAGAACGGAAACGCCCCCAGCCGGGAAAAAATGGCCCGTGCCCTGAAGGGCATCGGCCGGGGACTGCTCACCGGGGGGCTGACAACCGCGGCCGCCTTCTTCTGCCTCCTGGCTGCGGAGTCCCAGATGGCTGTGGAGCTCGGAGTGGTTGCCGGGGGCGGGATTATCCTCGAACTGGCGGCCATGGTTCTGGTGGTTCCGGCCCTGACAAGCCTGCGGGCGGGCCGGCTGGCTAAGAAGGGTAAGCCCGAGTTCTCCCTTCCCCCGGTGGGCTTTGTTTCCGGATCCCAGCCCGGTAGAATCGCATCGTTTTTTGCAGCCTATGGCGGTAGAATCACCCTTACCTCAGGACTGCTTGCCATTCTCCTGGTAACCCAGGCTCCGGGGCTGAAGATGGAAGACAACATTATGAACCTGGAAGCCAAAGGCTTGGAGAGCATCGAACTTCAGCACACCATGGTCCGAGAAATGGGTCTGGCTCCGGATCCCCTGTACATCCTCAGCGATTCCCTGGAAGAAACCGCGGCTCTGGTGCCCCGCCTGCGGGAGATTCCGGGAATCCAGGAGGTGGACTCCCTGGCCGCCTTCCTACCCAGCCCGGATGATATAACCCGCCGGAAGCAAGCCCTTTCCCGGTACCTGGCAGGTCAGAATCAATCGACCCCGGAACCAGGATCGGCCCAATTCGCCGGCCCCGGCCTCCAGGATCCGGCGATTCTGGTTCAGATCCAGGCCCTGAAAGAGGCAGTTACTGCATTGTTCTCCCGGGTTCTGGATGCACCCCAACCCTACACCGCAGCCCTTTCAGGTTCCCAGGGAACCCAGGACTTTGCGGCCTACATCCTATCTCTGGAGAAGGCCCTAACGCAGTGGATGCAGGAAACCCTCGACGAGCCTGCCCCGACCCTGGAACAGCTGCCCGGGAGTATGAAGGATCTATACCTCTCCAGGGAGGGGGGCGAAAACCTGATAACCCTCTACCCCACGGGAAACCTATGGGAGGCCCAGGCACGCCGGGACCTTATTGACGCCCTGGAACCCCTGGCCCCCCAGGCCACCAGCATGGTACTGGCCTCGGACCAGCTGAATTCCATGGTGAGCCGGGACGGGTTGCAGGTTAGCCTGCTTGCCCTGGGTGTGATTTTCCTGGTCCTGCTCCTGGATTTCCGGAATCTACCCTACACCCTGGCCACCATGATGCCCCTGGTATTGAGTGTCGCCAGCCTCTTCGGCATCATGGCGCTGACGGGATTAAGAATCGACTTCATGAATTTCATTGCCATCCCCCTGCTCATCGGGATCGGCATCGATGACGCGGTCCACCTCAGCCACGCCCGCCGCCAGAGCCTGCAACAATCCCAGAGCCTGCCACTGACCCCCGGGGAAGACCGGCCGGCCGAAGTCCACCACGGGGCAGCGGACAGCCCAGCCACCCAAGACAGCCCAGCCACCCAAGACAGCCCAGCCACCCAAGACAGCGGGAGCCGAGCATCCATGGCCGGGGTTCTATCCCGGGTTGGCAAGGCCATCGTCATGACAACCCTGACCACCGTTATCGGCTTTCTCTCTTTCATACCAAGTCCCATGCGGGGCATGCAGGGGACCGGGATCGTCCTAAGCCTGGCGGTGACTCTGGCCCTGTTTTACTCGGTTTGCTTTCACGGAGGTATACTAAAACGATTTCATAAACCATACTAAGGCGTATGAGCATCTTTGAAATAATCATGCTAATCTGCTTCGGCATGGCCTGGCCCTTCTCGATCTATAAGAGCTGGACCAGCCGGCAGGTTGGCTCTAAAAGCCTCGTTTTTCTGGTGGCACTCTTTATCGGCTATGTATCCGGAGTCCTGCACAAGGCCTTCTTCGCCTACGACCCGGTAATCTTTCTGTACATCCTCAACGGCACCATGGTGGCCATCGACATTGGCCTGTACATACGCAACAAACTCTTGTACATAAAGGAGACCGGAGAATGAAGGTACTATTTCTCTACACCACCAAGTACGGCAGCGCAGCCTGGGCTGCCCAGGAAACCGCCCTTATCCTGGAACAGGAATTTGGCATTCAGAGCAGTCTTGTCCGTCTGGGGAAGGATCCTCTCCCTTCTCTAGGGGATTTTAACGCCGTTGTGCTCGGAGCGGCGGTCTATGCGGGACAAATTTCCTCCCGGATGCGCAGCTTCGCTGACGCCCACGCCTCCGAGCTCAAGCAAAAACCCCTGGGCCTGTACGTAACCTGCCTCGCCGAGGGAGAGGCCGCCATGGAATACCTAGAATCCAACTTTCCCCCGGCACTCCTAGCCCACGCATGTGTCAAGGTAACCCCGGGCGGCATGGCCAACTTTGAGAAGATGAACTGGCTGTTCAAGTTCGTTCTAAAAAAGGTCAGCGGGCTTACACAAACCACGGACAAACGCCGTCCGGAAAGCCTTGGCCCCCTGGCCCGCTCCCTGGCCGCCGCCCTGGAATCTCCGGCCCCCTCGGAAGATTAACCTCCCCTGGCGATCCCGGAGTTCTGGTAAACCAGCACGCCCACCCATGGGTGGAC
Organism: Spirochaeta lutea; assembly: GCF_000758165.1. NCBI lineage: Bacteria > Pseudomonadati > Spirochaetota > Spirochaetia > Spirochaetales > Spirochaetaceae > Spirochaeta > Spirochaeta lutea. Next base: position 37,365 of record NZ_JNUP01000071.1, read on the forward strand.
GTACTGGTTGTTCCGCTATATCTGGTGTCGTTTACAACCTTTTGCGCACCATCTACAATTTAAAAGCCCCCAGCATCCGGTTTAATTCCACCACCATGTCGGCATTTTTGGTACTCAGCTCGGACATCATGAGCACCGCCTCGTTCAGCTCCCGGACACCCTGGGTGACCTCGGCCATTCCCTGTTTATTCTCCACCGAAACCATGCCCAGGGTATCCATGGATGCCCGGATGGCCTCGGCCTTTTCTTCCATCCGCTGGTACGCCAGCTTCACATCGCTGGTCAGGTTGATCAGCAGGGTCAGGGCTTCGACAATCTGATTACTTCCCCCGGAAAGCTCCGCCGTCGCATTGGACATCTCCTGCATACCACCGGCTATGTCCCGTACCCCTGCCACAATCTCGTGGAAGGACCGGCCCGATTCCTCTGCGCTGGCCGCAGACTGGGAAACCGAGGTGGCAATCTCGGTGAGGGAGTCGGAGATGACCTTTACCCGCTGATTGCTCATCTCGGCTAACCGGCGGATCTCCTCGGCTACCACGGCGAAGCCCCGGCCGGCATCACCGGCATGGGCGGCTTCAATGGCGGCGTTCATGGCCAGCATATTCGTCTGACTGGCTATTTCGGTAATGGCTGCAATAGTCTCGGAAATGCCTCCGGCGGCCAGTTCCACCTGGGCAATAACCTTTACCGTATCCTCCATGTCCCGCTCGCCCTTCTCCGCCATGGTTTCCACAGTGGTAACGATGCTGAGCTTCTGCTCTGCCGACCGGGCGATGTTCTGGATCGAGGAGGAAATCTGTTCGATGGAGGCCGAGCTTTCATCAATAGCTGAGGCCTGATCGGCCATAATCCCACCTAACTGCTCAAGCAGTTCCCGAAGTTCCCGTGCAGCCTGGGTACTCTGGGAAGCTTCATTATCCAGCCGGCGGGATTTTTCCTCCATGCTCTCAATAGTGGTTTTTATTTCTGTGAGATTCGCCGAAGACTCTTCGGACATGGATGCAAGTTCCTGACCGGTACTGTCAGCCGTATAGGCAGTGTGGCGCACCTGGGAAACCAGGCCGCCGAGGTTTTCCAGAAAGCGGTTGAAGTGCCCGGATAGGGTACCGATCTCATCCCGGGTGTTTGCCCTGGATCGAACCCGAAGATCGCCTCCGGCGGCGGTCTCAAAATTGCCGGCATAGTCCTGCAAGGGTTTGGTAATAACCTTGACCATCCACCATAGCACCGAACCGATGGCTAAGAATAACCCCAGGGTAATGGTGCTCACCCAAATCCCTGCTCGTTGCTGAGCTAGCTGTGCATTATCCAGGGAGGAAATAATCTCAAAGGCACCGGGCTTATACCCTACCTGCCAGCCCTCCTTGGGCAGTCCCAAGGGATCCAGCGTGCCCGCCGGGCCGCCGTGGCAGAGCAGGCAATCCTCAGTTAGGGTTATCGCCTTAAAGTACCGTATCTGATTTCGTTCAAAAATAACCTGCTCATCCCTGCCGCTGGCTTGCAGCTCCTGGAGCACCTCAGCCTCCAAGGGAGTAGGTTCATTCCGGGGATTCCGGGGCTGAAACTTGGGGACACGAAACTCATAGTTTCCTTCCTCGGCATACTCTTCGGCCACCCGGATGGCCGCAATGATCGGCACCGCAGCAACCGCCTGATCGTAACCCATCTCCTCGGCAAGTTGTTCCAGGGGTTGAATGGTTCCGTCGGCTATCCGGGCCGCCATATACTCCCGCACCGCTTCGGCATTCAGAACCAGGGCCCGGCTTTTTTCCAGCAAGGCCTTCTCGGCTTCGTTTCTAATATCCACCACATAGAACACGGAAATAACCGTTCCCATAATGATGAACCCCGCGGCCGCTACCAAGAGAATCTTGGCACCGATGGTCATGCCCCGTTTAGTTGTTTTCACGTTTTTACCTCGTATTCTTACTTCTCATCCAATAATACGCTATTCCCAAAAGAGAATCACTACGAATAGTAGAAATATCTGAAACTGGGCAGGGCTTTGCGTACCGGGTATTGTTTACCTTTTTTCTTATATTTGATAGGATTTCTCTAAAGCGGGCCTTGCTAGGTTACGGGGCCTGCAAGAAATCACAAATCCATGTCCAAGGAGACAAACCATGATTAAGAATCGATTATTCCCGGGAGTCCTGCTCCTGATACTGACCGTTATAGTACTAGCAGCCTGCGGCGGCGGTGCTGAGCAAGAACCCGCCCAATCCCAAAATCAGGCTCAGGAGGAGGCTTCCGAGGCAGCAGATGTGGTAACCACCGCCTCTATTGTGAATACGAACCAAGCCTTCCTCCAGGCAATCAGCAGTGACGGTACCTGGATCATCGCTACCCTGAAGGATCTGAGCTTCGACCAAGACCTCGTTCTTGAGGGAGCCTTTACCAACCGGGACACACCCGCCAGGAAAATCGCCCTCTACACCCAGGATGCTGATCGGAACGTCACCGCGCGCTTCACCCTGAGCGCCCCGAAATTGACAGTCCGCAGCGAAAACGCCCGGATCCAGGGGGGAACCTTCAACGGCGATGTGTACGTGGAAGCTCCGAACTTCCTCATCACCGACGCCACAGTCCAGGGTTCGGTATACTTCTCCAGCCAAGAATACCGTGATAGCTTCCAGATGACCAACGGCGGCGCGGTAACCGGCGAGCTCATCGTCCAGTAATCTCCCTGGCTTATCCAAACCCAGGGTTAACAGCCGCCTCTCCCGAGGCGGCTTTTTTTACGCCCCCATCCATGGAACGGCCGTAAAAATCCCCACCGTCATGGGTAGGCACCTAGGGGGCTCACCACGATTTTGCATCTTGGGTATTTCCTCCCCAGCCATTATGGTGCATCATAGAACCCATGAAACCACTGTATCTTGCCCTGGATCTGGGCGCCGGCCAGGGAACAAAAGTCGGCCTGTTCCGGGGAACCAAAGAGCTTCAGGCCGAAACGGTCTTTCCCATTGAATCCTACGGACCGGACTTCGCCAGCTACAGCGAGGGTCTTCTCGGGTGGATTCTAAGGCTCCTGGAGGACCACGGGCTTTCAGCCACGGATATCCGGGCAACAGGAATCGCCACGGCTGGAATCCTGACCGACGAAGGGGCATTCCAGCTGATTCACAATCTTGATCATTTTAACGGCCATAACCTGCGCAGCTTCTTTCAGGAGCGGTTAGACCGTCCAACGGCCATTGAAAACGACGCCAACGCCGGTGCCTTGGCGGAGTGGAGTGTGCTCCAGGTAGAACTCCTGTACTGGGTCTTCGGGGGCGGCTGGGGCGGCGCCTGGATCAGCCGAGACGGCCGGGTCATGTACCCATCGGTAAACTGGAGCGGAAAGGACGAGGATCTGCACTTTTCCAACGAGCCCGGCTATGCAATCCCCCTGGAGAAACTGACCCTGGAAAGCCTCTTTACCGAGGTACAGAGCTCCTACCCACGGTTTGAACGCATCTTAGCCGAGGATTTAGGAGAGGGGGCTTTGGTCGGCCCCGGAGGACGCCAGGATGCCCTTCGGGCCGAGACGATTCTCAGCGGACCCGGGCGATGCCGGTTATTCCGGGCAGTGGTTGCCGATGATGATTTTTACGAGCGCTTTTTGGACATCCATGAAACCCGGCAGATGTCCGATCCGAGCATCGCCGGACGACACATCAGCAAGCTCTCCAGTATGCGGGTAGAGGCTGCCTTGAACACCGACCGGCTCTACGGCAAGATCCTGGCCCACGCCACCCGGATCCTCCTCCGCCAAGCCCAGGCCGACGGCCTCGCCGACGGAGTACCCATCTGCCTGGGAGGAAAACCAAGCTACGCCCTGCCCTACTTCGGCCCATCGGCCCAGCGCCTCTTCGGACGATTCGGACTGATGAACTATCTGCGCCCATCGGTAATCGACGAACGGGGTCTGAACGCCAACCTCGTAGGTTCGGCGGTGTTAGCTGCCCTGGCCGCCGGGGAAAATCCGGCAGTGTAGGAACCTATGGGTCCGTGCCCTCACCTCCTGGCCGGGTGTTGCAAAAGAACCGCATACCCTTGGACGGTACGTATCCCCCTGGGGTTCTAACCGGAACACCGCCGGGCGGAAAGATCCCAAGATTTGACAAGTATGGGTAGGCAAAACGTAATAAGGTGGGAGCCATGAGGGATGACACGAGAATCGACTGGCACAGAAAGGTTGATGAGGCCCTGATCACGCTTCTCAATACCCTGGATGATCCGCCGGATTTCCGAAGAATCGCTGAGAGCGTTGCGGCGTCACCGTACCACTTTCATAAGCAATTCAAGGATCTTACCGGTGAGACCTTCAAGGCATGTGCAGACAGGTTGAGACTGGAAAAAGCCATGACCATGCTCCGAGAAAAGAAACGGATAACCGACATTGCATTTGACTGCGGGTATTCCACTGTAGAAATGCTATCCAAGGCGGTTCGAAGAACATGGGGCCTGAGTCCGACACAACTGCGCCGCCAGTCTTCCTGGCATCCCTACATTCCGTCCAGGGTTGGCGTTCATTATTCTAGAAAGAATGAACGAAAGACCTGGTTCTATGCCAAAGGAGGAAAAGAGGCTATGGAGACCAAGATCGTTCAATTTGAAGAAAAGATTTTTTACGGGTACAAAATCGTCGGCGACTATTGGCAGTTGCCCAAGCAGTGGAATCGATTTCTCACCACTGTACAAGACAAGAACATTCACCAGCTCGGGAAGGAATTTATCTCCGTGTTCTTAGACAATGCGGATTCAATACCCCAGGACCAAAAAAGAGCCTACGCGGGGTTCGTGACGACGGAAACCCTAGAAACGCAATTTGATTTGGAGGAACTACTAATCCCCTCCGGGTTATATGCGGTGACAGTTCACTTCGGTAGTTCCGAGGCCATTGGCCCCGTTTGGCATTCGTGGATGACGGAATGGCTTCCTCACAGCGGTTGGGAACCGGATTTCTCACGTCCCAACTACGAATGGTACCAAAATAATCTGGAAAACCCCGAACTCCTGGTAACATTTCTTGTAACCGCGGTGAAAAGAAGGGAAGAATGAACCATCAATACCCAGTACTACCTAAAGCGTTGTGAGATTCCACGGGGTGCATTGCTACAGTCTTTTGCGCACTAGGCAAACCGAAGAGATTCGGTTCAGGGTGCGGATTGCCCCTGGGGAGGCCGGGGCGTTGGAATCAACCCAAAGATGTATTCACCCAGCAGGGCAAAACCGGTAATAACCAGGGTTCCAGAGAATACCAGGGCGCTGTTCTGCAGGGTTAGGCCGCTCATGATGATGACCCCCAGCCCGCCGGCTCCGATGACGGCCCCGATGGCAGCCGTGGCGAGGTTGAGAATGAAGGCATGGCGCAGCCCGGTAAGGATGTAGGGTGCGGCCATGGGAAATTCAACAATCCTGAGGGCTTGGGCCTCGGCCATGCCCAGGCCCCTAGCCGCATCCATTACCCCGGGATCCACGGTCTGGAACCCCAGGATGGTATTGCCCATGACAGGAAACAGGGAGTACAGAAACAATGCCGCCAGGGTTGGGGCCCATCCGAAACCGAGAAAGGGAAATGCCAGAATGATCACCGCTGAGGGGGGCAGGGTCTGGACCAGGGCGGAGAGCCGGGTCACCAGGCTCAGAAAGTCCTTGCCCGCCCGGCGGGTCACCAGAATACCCAGGCCCAGGCCGATGAAGAATGAGATTCCCGTAGCCAGGGTGGTGATGATCAGGTGGTCCAGACTCATCTGCAAGAGGTTTAACCGGGAGTGGGTGTAGGTTCCGGTGGATGGAAAAAGCAGACCCAGGACCCGTTCCTGGACCTCGGGCATGCTTATATAGAGTGCTAACAGGACGGTACCGGCCAGGGGCAGAATCCAACCCGGGCGGGTTCTGAGGGTCTTACTCATCTCCGTACTCCCTCCCCGCTGCCGGTGAGGCGGCAGGAGGGGTTTGTTCGGGTACAGCGGAGGCAGAGGCTGCCTTGGGGGCCAGAGAGAATCCCTGAAAACTGATCTCTTGAATGTCTTCGAAGTAGACGGTGCCCAGGGGTGTTTCCGGGGGTGGGGATTCTTCTGGCCCGGGGCTGTGCCCTGGGGTATTCCCGGGAGCGGGGTCGGCGGCGTAGATATGCACCCAGGGGGTGCCCTGGGCGAGCATCCGGGCCATGCATTCCTTTAGGGAACTATGGGGGAACAACCGGGGTGCATGGGACAGGGAGAGGCAGACCTCGGTATCCGGGGTAGCTTGCCCGTGCCCCAGGGGTTTCATGATGCGGTCGGCAGTAAAGAGGGTAAGCCGTTTTAGAGCCCGGTCGGAGCCGAGAAAGTCCGCCACAAAGGGGGAGTTCGGGGATCCGAGCACCTCGCTGGGATCGCCGGCTTGGACAATCCGACCATCCTTCATAATAACCAGATGGTCCGCCAGGCGCACGGCCTCATCCAAATCATGGGTAACAAAGAGCACGGTCTTCCGCAGTCGGCGCTGAATCCGGACGAACTCATCCTGGAGCTCCTCGCGCTTCAGGGGATCAACCGCTCCGAAGGGCTCGTCTAAGAGCAGGATCGGCGGATCAGCCCCCAGGGCGCGGGCCACCCCTACCCGCTGGGCCTCTCCCCCGCTGAGCTGGCCGGGGAATTTCCCTCCGTACTCATCCCGGGGCAATCCGATGAGCTGCAGCAGCTCGGCAGCCCGGGCCAGCTGACGGTCCCGGGGCCAGCCGAGTAACCGGGGCACAAGGCAGATATTTTCCAAAACGGTCAAATGGGGTATGAGCCCCACACTCTGGATGGCGTACCCCATGGACCGGCGCAGGCCGATCTCATCCTGATCCTGAATGTCCTGGTCGTTTATGGTGATTCGACCGCCCTGGATCTCCACCAGGCGGTTCAGACACCGGAGGGTGGTAGATTTTCCGCATCCGCTGGGACCTATGAGCACGGTTACCTTGCCCGGCGGAACCAGCAGATCGATCCCCTGGAGAGCCTGGGTTTTTCCGTAGCGCACATGAACATCTTGATATGAAATCACCCTGCAACCTCCTTGGCAAAACCCGATGCTAACGCCCGGGGGGTAAGCACGGCCATAATTCCCCGCATGAGGCCGTCTACAACCAGGGTAATCCCCCCCACCAGGAGAATCCCCAGGAGCACCATATCCACCGAATACTGACCCAGCCCCTCAAACACAAAGACACCGAGCCCACCGGCTCCCACCAATTTAGCCAGTACCGCGTTCCCCAGGGTCTGCACCAGGGCGACCCGCAGCCCGTGGAGGATCACCGGTGAGGCTGCGGGCAGTAACACTAACCAGGTAACCTGGAAGCGGCTCATGCCCATGCCCCGGGAGGCATCCAGTACCCGGGCATCCACCCCGGCTAACCCCTCATAACTGTTCCGCAGCACTGGGAACAGAGCGTACAGGGCCAGAGCGATAATGGCGGGCGTATCCCCTATTCCCCGGAGGCCCGCCTGGCGTAACCAGGGCAGAACCTGCCCCAGGGAGGTCAAAGGCGCAATGAGCAACCCGAACAGAGCGATGGTCGGAATAGTCTGGAGCAGATTCGTTGCCGTGAAGAGCACCTTCCGAGCTGCCTGTCGGCGGTATGCCCAGAAGGCTCCGGGAATACCCCCGAGTCCGGCGAGGAACACCGCCGCCCCGGTTATCCGCAGGTGATTACCCACCTCCAGGATCAAACGGCTGCGCTGGTTCCCCGCCTCCTTCACAATTCCCAGGGAATCAAATCCGCCTCCCAGAGCCGCCACAGCGGCAACCCCGAGAATACCCGCTGCCCCGAGGAGGGTTCTGACGCGGCCCTGCTCCAGACCGAACCAGGGCACCGCCATAGCCAGGGTATACAGCACCCAGCCGGCTCCCAGCCCCAGCCGCCCCGCCGGGGGCAGCATCTGCCCCTGAACCAGACCGGCCGCCCCCAACACCGCCAGAGCCCCGGCGACCCCGGCGGCGCTCGCTCCCCAGAGCACCCGGCCCTGCCAACGCCCCCGCACCGCCAAAACCGCCGCCCAGGCCGCCCCCAGGGGCAGTAACACCCCCAGGGTCATCCATCCCGGCAGGGCCTCAAAAAGCCACACATGCCGGGGCTGGGCCACGCGGTTTGCCTGGAGAGAAAAAAAAGGAAGCACCAGGGCAGCGGAGGCCGCCATGGTGCATAGAAGACCGACCTTTGCCTCCCTAGTCAAGGAAGCCCTGCTCGGTCAGGTAGTCCCGGGCCACCGTCTCCACTGCCCGGCCCTCGACGGAAACCGCACTATTCAGGGACTGAAGGGTTTCCAGATCCAGGCTGGCAAAGACCGGATTCAGGATTTCGGCGATCTCCGGATACTCTTCGAAGACCTCCCGGCGGATGACCGGAGCCGGTTCGTAGACCGGCTGAACCTTCTTGGTATCCTTTAGTACCACGAGGCCTAGGGCGGCTAACTGGCCGTCGGTGCCGTAGGCCATGGCGGCATTGACCCCCTCCTGGCCCCGGGCGGCAGCCTGTTCGGTCAGGGTCGTATTTCCCCCGGAAAGCACCAACATCTGGGAATCCGTCAGGGAGAAGCCGTAGCCCTCCTCAAAGCTCGGCAGGGCAGCCGGGCTGGAAACGAACTCCTCGCTGGCTGCGATCTTGAACCGTCCCCCGGCGTTGATGTACTGGGCCAGATCTTCCAGGGTGGAAAGCCCCTCTTCCTGGGCAAGATCACCCCGGACTGCAATGGCCCAGGTGTTGTTCGCCGGGGCGGATTCGAGCCATACCAGATCATTCTGTTCCCGGTCCAGGCGGCTCACGGTCTGCCATGCCTGTTGGGCGTCCTTCCACAGCTCAGCCTCGGTTTGGTCCGGGAAGAAGTAAAATCCATTCCCGGTATATTCGGGGTATACATCGATCTCCCCGGAGATTATGGCGCCGCGTACGATGGATGTCGCCCCGGTCTGGATCCGATCCACCACCTGGAAGCCCTGCTGCTCCAAGAGCAGTTTCATCATGGTCCCCAGCAATGCACCCTCGGTATCGATCTTTGATCCGATGGTGATTCGACGGTCATCCGTCCGGGTCATCATCATCTGGTCTCCCTGCTCGGCCTGGGGTTCCCCCGATCCCCCGGCGAACAGCAATCCGGACCCGCCTAGGAGCATCGCCCCGAGCAGCAGTATTCCTACACCCCTGGGGGTGATTATGAACCTCTTCATAGAAACCTCCTGTTTTAATCTACAATAATGAGTCCCAAAAAAAATGGCAAATTTTCACCAGCCTCGGCCCCTCCCGGAACCGACGACACTCCGGCAGCATTCCGACGACACTCCGGCAGCATTCCGACGACACTCCGGCAGCATTCCGACAACACTCCGGCCTGAAACCGGCTACAGCCCTAAGGCCGTCCCCCGATGGATGAGCCCCCCGGGTTCACCCCATCCTGGATGTTGGCCCGGCATGGAAATCACCCCATAAAAAAAAGGCCTCCTGGAACCAAGGATGTCCAGGAGGCAGGAGGATATGAAGTACCCGGTATAAATCCGGAGGTTAGCCTAATCCGCTTTTCCGACGGGTGTAGATGTCGTAGAGAACCGCAAAGAGCAGTACCAGGGCCTTGACCACGTACTGCCAGTCCGCGCCGATGTTCATCAGGGACATTCCGTTGTTGATAACCCCGATGACCAGACCGCCGGTAATGGCGCCGATGATGGTGCCGATTCCTCCGGATGCGCTGGCGCCTCCGATGAAACAGGCTGCAATGGCGTCCAGCTCAAAGAGGTTTCCCGCCTGGGGCAGGGCGGAATTCATGTAACCGGTAAACACCAACCCAGCGAGTCCCGCAAGACCGCCCATGATGGTGTGTACCAGGAAGATGACCATCTCGGAATTGATGCCCGACAGTTTGGCCGACCGGGCGTTTCCGCCCACGGCGTAGATGTATCTGCCTATAACCGTTTTCTTGCTGATGAATACGAACAGGGCCACTACAATGCCAAGGACCACTGCTACCGTGGGGATTCCCCGGTAATCGCCGAACTTCCAGGCCAGGAGCATAATCAGACTGACCACGAAGACCAGTTTCAGCAGAACATAGCCGATGGGCAGCACCTGGAAACCCTTCTGCTTCTTGCGGCGGCGGTCGGTCAGGGCCCATGCCACATACATAACCGCCAAGAACAGCCCCACCAGCAGCGCCAGGGCGTGGAAGCCCTCGAAGGTGAGGCCGGCCACGGTAATGCTGCCCGAGGTGATCTGTTTGAAGGAATCGTCCATCAGGGATACCGGGGTAACATTCGTGATAATGTAGGTCAGACCGCGGAAGAGCAGCATGCCCGCCAGGGTTACTATGAAAGCGGGTATCCTGGCATAGGCGATCCAAAAGGCCTGGAAGGCTCCAATGGCCAAGCCTACCATAACCGTCAGCAGTATGGTGGGGAGGATTCCGATGCCGGTATTATAAATCATGGCGCTTATCGCCCCGGTAAAGGCCGCTACGGAACCTACCGAAAGGTCGATGTTCCCCACAATAATAACCAGCACCATTCCCACCGCCAAAATGAGAATGTAGGAATTCTGGATGAATATATTGGTTATATTCCGGGAGGTTCCGTTCACCCCCCCGGTCAGAAGCGAAAAGACGATGAAGATCACCGCCAACATGATGAACATCGAATAGTTTCGGATGTTGGTTTTGGCAAGTTCTAAGAACCCGAACCTGCCCTGGGTACGACTAGTATCAGACATTTTCGCTCTCCTGATCGACTAACGCCATGTGCATTATTTTTTCCTGGGTGGCCTCTGCCCTGGGCAGGCACCCCTTAATCTGCCCCTCGTTCATCACATAAATACGGTCCGCCATACCGATGGCTTCAGGAAGCTCGGAGGTTACCATGATGATGCTTTTCCCCTGGGCTGCCAGGTCGTTGAGGATGCAGTAGATCTCGTACTTTGCGCCCACATCGATTCCTCTGGTGGGCTCGTCTACAATGAAAATCTCCGGTTCGGCCAGCAGGCACCGGCCTAACACCACCTTCTGCTGGTTTCCCCCGCTGAGGTTCCTGGCCATCTGCGCCAGGGAGGGGGTCTTAATATTAAGGGTATCTTTATAATGTTCTGCAGCCCGAAATTCCCGCAGGCTGTCGAGGATGCCGTACCGGGAAAGTTTGGGGATGCTGGAGTTTGAAATATTGGTTTTCACATCCTGAATCAGGATGAGCCCAAGCTCCTTGCGGTCTTCGGAAAGGTATCCCAGACCGGCGCTGATGGCCTGTTTCGGGGTAGAAAACTGTACGTCCTGCCCCTTGAGGCGGATGGTGCCCTCGCTGGATGATCCGTAGGACTTCCCGAAGATGCTCATCATCAATTCCGTCCGTCCCGCCCCCATGGGGCCGCAAAACGCGAGAATCTCGCCCTTCCGCAGGTGAAAGGAGGCCTTGTCCACCACCTTCATGCTGTGGTAATCGGGGTGGTACACCGTCCAGTCCTCTACCTCGAACAGCACTTCGCCGATATTCGGCTGCTTATCCGGGTACATCTGGGTCATATCCCGGCCTACCATCCCGGAGATTATCATGGACTGGGTTACCTTCTGCTGCCGGGTGTCGTAGCTGATAATGGATTTTCCATCCCGCATAACGGTGATGGTATCTGCAATACTCAGCACCTCGTTCAGCTTGTGGGAGATCATGATGCAGGTAAGCCCCTCTTTCTTCAGTTCCCGAATCAACTCCAGAAGCTTGGCGCTTTCCTCATCGTTCAGGGAGGCTGTGGGCTCATCCAGTATCAGGAGTTCCGTTTTTTTCGAGAGGGCCCGGGCAATCTCTACCAGCTGCTGCTTGCCCACCCCGAGTTTACTTACAATGGTTGCCGGGTGATCCTTCAGGCCTACCCGGTCCAGGTATTGCCTGGAATCCGCCAGGAGCTGGTCCCAGTTGATAATCCCCATCTTGGTCTTCATGTGTCCGAGAAACAGGTTCTCATATATAGAGAGGTAGGGACTTAGGGCTAGTTCCTGGTGCATGATGGTCAAACCCACCTGCTCGCTGTCCCGGACGCTATGAAAATGGGTTTCCTGGCCGTGGACGAGGACCCTGCCCTCGTAACTGCCCTTGGGATGTACTCCGCTGACAACCCCCATCAGGGTTGATTTTCCGGCGCCGTTTTCTCCGCAGATGCAGTGAATTTCCCCTTTTTTCACCTGGAAACTCACATCATCCAGGGCACGGACTCCGGGAAAGGATTTTGTAACCCCTTCTACTTCTAAGATATATTCACTCACCGTTGAGCCTCTCCATCGTTCTAGGTGCCTGGATTGGTACCTGTACCCAAAAAGAGAACCCCAGCCCGGAGGCCGGGGTTCGTGGTAAGGGCTGTACGCTATTGCAGGTCAGCCTCGCTGTAATAGCCGCTGTCGATCATGATTTCCCGGTAGTTATCCTGGGTCACATTGACCGGTTCCAGCAGGTAGGAGTTCACAACCTTTTTACCGGTGTCGTAGGTCTGGGTGTCCAGCCGGGCGCCGCTGATCTGGGGTGTTTCTCCCTTGATTAAGGCATCCGCCAGGGCTATTGCTGCTGATGCAAGATTCCTGGTGTCCTTGAATACGGTCATGTACTGTTTACCGTCACGAATGTACTGGATGGATGCTACCTCGCCATCTTGACCGGTCACGACGGGGAGTTTCGCAGTGGTATTGTACTTAGCATCCGTGGACAGGGCTTCGATGATGGCCCGAGCCAGGGTATCGTTGGGAGCCAGAACCGCATCCAATACAACGTCTGCGGCATCGTTATTCAGCAGGTTTTCCATTCGGGCCTTGGCAAGATCGGCTCTCCAGTTCTCGGTGGCAATCTGGGTAAAGGCTGAATCAGAGGATTCCAGGGGTGCGGGGCCAACAATGTTCAGCACGCCGCTCTGTACATAGGGCCGCAGGACAGACATGGCGCCGTCAAAAAAGAAGTTGGCATTGTTGTCCGTGGGTGACCCGGCAAAGAGGGTTATGTTTTTTGGATTAGATGCCTGAGCATTGGCAAGATCCAAGGCCTCTTCGATGGCCATTCCCTGGAACTGTCCAACCTTAAAATTATCAAAGGTGATGTAGTAGTCATAGGAATCTGACCCGGTAATAAGCCGGTCATAGGCTATAACGATAACACCCTCTTCAGCAGCTTCCTGTACGACGGAGACAACCCCTTCGTTTATGGAGCCGATAATGAGCAGTTTGGCTCCCTTGGTAATGAAATCCTGGATCTGCTGATTCTGCTTTCCCTGATCAGCATCACCAAAGGCAACCTCGGCCTTGTATCCCAGGGCTTGAGCATCCTCAAGCAGGGCTGCGCCGTCTTTTTGCCAGCGCTCTACATGGGTTTCGGGCATGGCCAGGCCAATGTCCAGGGATCCGGCAGCTTGTCCGCCGGCAAACACCAAGCCGGTTGCCAGAACCAGCATACAACAGAGGGCTACGATCTTCTTCATTGCCTCTCCTCCTTCTTTTGTTTGGTAGGTCATTATGGGGAGGAGATTTGTATTCTAACTACAAGACAATCCTGATAAGTTCTGTACGATTTCCACCTGGCGGACCGTTCACCCCCAAAACGGGACTCTAATTAGCACATATCATAGGTAGGTTTTGTGCGATCGGTCTCCGAACACCCCTTGAGGGAGGATCATAGTGCGCAAAAGGTTGTAAACAACACCAGATATAGCGGGGCGCCATCGAAATCTGCCCATGGGGGGTATCGCCGAGGTGCTATGCTACAACCTTTTGCGCACTATTACGATAACCGTCCCTAGGGAGCGGCAGTATCTCCCCCGGTTTCCGATTCATCCGGAGACCCCGAATCCTGGTCCCGGGTCCGATACACATCCCGGGGGCTGTGGAATCCGTCCCGGATGATGGTCTCTTCCATGTTCCACCGGTATACCGCGATGGGTTCTTCCATATAAAAGGGCACGGAGACTCCCGTATCGTTTTCCACCCAGGAATCAGGCTCCATTTCCCGGCCCTCCGCCAAAGCCACCGCCAACTCCGCAGCCCGGCTGGCGAGCTTGGGTATGGGCTTATACACCGTCATGAGCTGCAAGCCCTCAACCACCCGCTGGGTGCTGAGCAGGTCTGCATCCTGGCCCACTACGGCAACCCGCCCGGCCATCCGGCGCTGGGAGAGCAGATTGATGGCGGCGTTGGCCAATTGGTCGTTGGCAGCTGAAATGGCCTGGATATCCTGGGTGCGGTTCAAGACATCCAGAATTTTTTCGGAAGCCTCGTCGGCATTCCATTCATCCAGCCAGATCTGATCGATGATCTGGATGTCTCCCCGGTCGATGTAGGGCTGCAGCACCTCATACAATCCGCGGTTTACCAAAAAACTATTATTGTCCTTTACCGAACCGTTCACCACCAGGTACCGGCCCCGGGGCACCGCCTCGGTAAGGGCCTGACCGAACAGGCGTCCCACGCCCTGATTATCAAAGGACACATATCCGTCGATGGGTACACCGAGGATAAGGCGGTCGTAGGCAATGACGGGAATCCCCCGATCCCGGGCCTGGCGGATAACCGGCCCCAGCTTCCGGGAATCGTGGGGCAGAACCACCAGGACATCGATATCCTGGGTCAGCAGGTAGCCGATCTGTTCTATCTGTGCATCCGTGCCGCCGGCACTGAGTTGGAAGATAACCCGGGCCTTCATATCCTTGGCGGTGCTGGTGAAAATCCGGATATCCTTATTCCACCTTTCGAGGATGAAGGTATCGGTGGCCACGGAAAAACCGATCACCACCTGATCGCTCTGCCCATCCTGGGATTCCCCAGGCTGCCGGGATTTTACACACCCCGATAACACCAATCCCAACGTCAACACCGGCACTACCAGCCCTAGCACCCCGAACCAGGTAAATCCCCGGCGGGGGGGCGGCATTCCCCCGGACAGACTCCGGAACGACATCGGCTTAGCCATGGGACACCTCCTGGTCGCTGAGGGCGATAAATTCCTTGGGGGTCTGGCCCCGGTACTTCTTAAATATCCTGCTAAAGTAGTTGGGATCCCGGTACCCCACGGCCCAGGACACCTCCTTGAGCCGAAGGGTTCCCTTCGCCATAAGCTGCTCGGCCTGGTGCAGCCGGATGGAATTCAGGTAGTCGACGAAGGTGGTGTGCAGGTATTCCTTGAACAGGCGGCCGAGGTAATTGGGGTTAACCCCGCATTCCCGGGCAAGGGATGAAAGCTGCAGGGCCTGGTCATAGTGCTGTTGAATCATCAGCATGGCATGGTG
This sequence comes from Spirochaeta lutea, assembly GCF_000758165.1. Taxonomy (NCBI): domain Bacteria; kingdom Pseudomonadati; phylum Spirochaetota; class Spirochaetia; order Spirochaetales; family Spirochaetaceae; genus Spirochaeta; species Spirochaeta lutea. Next base: position 52,606 of record NZ_JNUP01000071.1, read on the forward strand.
CAGAACCCGGGGCAGGTTACTCTGGATCTGAAGCCGGGCGGCGGCGCAGATCATCCGTCCGGCAGTGTCCAGCCAGGCGGCGACCTGATCCTGGGTTTCCAGATCGGCAATCTCCACCCCCAGATCGGGGAGTTCCTCTACAAAGACGGTCAGACCCTCCTGAGCCGCCGTCAGGGCCACCAGAATCTTGTTTTTTGCTATTCCTACGGGATATTCCTGAATAAGAAACCGCCAGTACTCCCTCAGATTCTCCAAGAATACCCCAGTCCCCAGCTCCTCACAGCGCTTCAGGCTGTGCTGAATCGCCAGGATCCGATCACGCTCCTGCCGCCGATGGCTTTGGCGGTTCCCGGGGCTCCGGGTAATCATGGCCAGGGCCTCTTTGTAGGATTCATCCAGGGTATCGTAGGGTTGGGTGCTTCCCCACCCCATCCGCAGGTCCACAAGTCCGAGGTCCTCGGCCCGGGCAGTCAAATCACCCTGGAAAAAACTGCTCTCCCTTCGGGTGACGATAAAGAGCACCAGCCGGCCGATGTCCAGGGCAAAACACTGAACCCGGTGATTCACCCAGTCCACGAATTCGCGGTAGACCCGGCGCAGATCGGTGAAGCCCCCGGGGGAGGCGTCGGAGGATCCCCCCCGGGCCGAGAGCACCAGAATGAACCCCCTGTCCGCGGAGATCCAGAGACTGCGGCGGTAGAGGTTCCAGGACTCGCCGTCCAGGGTTCCGCAGAGCAGTTCCTGCATGAAGTGCTCCTCCTCCAACCGGTGGCTGTGGGTGAGCCGCTGGGCATCCTGGCGGTGTTCCTGGCTGAGCTTCCGGCGGGATTCGATCTGCTGTCCAGCGCCCTCCAGGGCCTCCAGGAGGGTCTTTTTTCCCACGGGTTTTACCAGGTATCGGAACACCCCGAGGGGGATTGCCCGCTGGGCAAGGTCGAAGCGCTCATAGGCGGTGGAGAGGATGCACTGTAGATCCGGATTAACCTCCCGGAGCTGTTCCAGGGTCTCCAAGCCGTCCAGCCCGGGCATGGCTATGTCCAGAATGACGATGTCGGGATTATTATCCTTCGCAAGCTCCAGGGCATCCAGGCCCGAGCTGGCTTGGGCGCAGACCCGGAAGGCCGGGGCGTGGTTCTGTATTGTATAGGCAAAGCTGCGAAGTACCAGCTCTTCATCATCCACAATCATGACGGAATACATGGTTCCTCCTGGGGATTGATTCGGATTGTGACGGTGGTCCCCTTGTAGGGTTCGCTCTCAATGGTTACACAGTCCTGATTCTGGGGATAGAAGAAATACAGGCGCTGAATAACATTCTCCAGCCCCATCACCTTAGAGCCGTAGCCCCGCTCCCGCCGGGTGTTGCGGGCCACCAGGGACCGGGCGGTATTCTGATCCATCCCCTTGCCGTTGTCCGCTACAACGAGCTCCACCAACCCCCGGTTCTCCCGAACGGTGATGGTGATGCAGGCCCTTCCCTGGATGTCCTGGAAGGCGTGGACCACGGAGTTTTCCACCAGGGGCTGGAGAATGAGGGCCGGAATGGATACCCGGTCCGCCAGACTGTCGTCGGTATCCAGCCGGAGTTCCAGGGTGGTGGGAAACCTGATGGCAAGGATCTCCAGGTAGGCCTTTAGCCCCTCCAGCTCCTGTCCCAGGGGCACAAAGAGTTCCTGCTGGCGCATATTGCGCCTAAAGAAATGGGCAAGCTTCTCCATGAACTCAGCGGTCTTATCCGCCTCTTCCAGAATGGCGAGCTGGACCCCGGTGTTGAGGGTGTTGAAGAGAAAGTGGGGATTCATCTGGGCCTGCATGGTATACAGCTCCATCCGCTTGAGCAGGTGCTCCATATTCAGGTTCCGAAGCTTCTCGGCCAGGTACCCCTTCTCCACTGCCTTCCGGCGTTCGATCTCGGCGATATACTGGCTTATATCCCGGCGCATGGTATTGAAGGCGGAAATAACCGTCGCAACCTCAGGCAGAGCGCTCACCTGGATATCCGGCCCCTCAAAATTCCCCGCTGACAGTTCCCCCGCCGCCACTGCCAGGCGGTGCATCGGCTCGGTCAACCGGTTTATGGCACCGAGCATCCACAACAGGGCCGAAAGCACCGAAAAAATAACCACCAGCAGGTTCCAAACCTGGAGCTGCCGGAAGGCCTCCATGAGCCGCCCGTAATCGGCAATCCGGTTCCGCAGCCCCGTCAGACTCATGGCATCAATCCGCCTCAGAATCAGCTCGTTCAACGCCTCGCTATCCTCGTACAGCTGGGTATACTCCTGAATAGCCCGGGCGCGCTTGAGCTGGATTCCCTCCTCGATCATCCCCAGATATCCCCGTATCAGCGAATAGACCTCCCGCTGGGCCAGCAGAAGAGAGTCTCCGCTCCTAGGCAGGGCGGGAGGTAACACACCCAGAATAGTTTGCTGCCGGGCAAGCAGCTCGGCCAGGGCCGTAGACGACCGGCTGGTTACGTACTGCAGAAAGGGCTGACGGACCCCATGGACCTCGGTTTGCAGCTGCTGGAGATAGGATTCGGTAGAGAACTGATCCTGCAGAATCCCCTGAAACTGCAGAGACAATAGGAGAATAAACGAGAGGGAGAACACCACCACCGAAAGGCTTAACACCATGTAGAAGATTAACCGGGTCCGCAGGGTTTGCCTCATGATCCGCCCCACAACACCGACACCGGAGTATCCTGGTATCCCGGGGAAAAGCCCCTGCGGATCTGCTCATTGAGCACCTTCACGGCATTGTAGCCGATCTCCTGGGGCCTAATCACCAGGGTTGCCGTCAGAATTCCCGTAGACAGGTAATCCAGAATCTGCTCATCCGTACCGAATCCGATAACCTCCACCCTGCCGACCATATTCAGATCGATGAGGACCTGCAGGGCTGCCAGGGTATCGTCGGTATCGGTAAATACCAGGGTCGTAACCTGGGATTCGTTTCTCAAAATCTGGTTCATGAGATCCTCGGCGCCTAGGGGATTCTCACTCGTCAGCCGGCTCTGGACCGGGGCAGCCAAAGAAAGCCCGGAAACCGAGGCTATCCCCATCTCCACCAGCTCCTTCTCCGCCCAAATTCCCGGAGACCGCTGACTGTAGACGATCACCACCCGCTCTTCCTGGTTCTGGGCCAAGAGGATCTCGCCGATCCGCCGCCCCAGGTCAAAATTATTCGTCCCCACCAGAGGCCAGGGCTCTACATCATGAATCCCGTGCTCCATCAGTACCGTGGGGATTCCCCGGTTCCGCAGATCGTACAGGGTGCTGCGAATATACTGCTCATCCAGGGTGGGATACACGATAACCCCGTTGGTCCCAGACAGTCCCGCAAACCGAAAGTTCCCGTCTCCCAGGCGGTGCACCGACAACCCCAGTCCATGATCCTGGGCGCTTTCCCTGGCTCCCTGAATGATTTGCTGCATATAGGGTGATTCTGATGCCGGAAGAAAGAGCGAAACAAACAGGTCCGGCTCGGGCCTATCCTCTCCGGCTGTATTGCCGATGGGGCTACCCAGCAGATCCACAATAAGCACCCCTGAAAAAACCAGAGATACCACTAATGCGCCGAGAGCGACAAATCCTAACCTCGAAAGTACCCTGCCCATGGCAGCAGTATAGCATGACTATTCCCGATAACCAGAGATGCAACGCAGCAGCTCAACCCGGCTTTGCACCCCCGTCTTCTGGAAAATATTATACAGATGGGTGCGGATGGTGGTGAAGGAGACCCCCAGCTCCTGGGCTATCTGCTTATTGCTCAAACCCCGGCTGACCTGCCGGATCACATCCAGCTCCCGGGCGGTGATCCCGTACTGCTTGATAAAGGCCGGGCTGATCTCCTCCTCCGCCCACACCGCCTGGGGAAGCCGCAGGTAGCGCAGAAATGCCGCCACCGATACCCCGCTCCACGCCAGGGCGACGATATAATCCAGGGAGATTTCAAGGCCCGCCAGGACCGGCAAAAACCTGGCAGCCAGGTAATAGCCCGCCGACCCCAGGGCAAACACCAGGGTTACCCATCCCAGGGCCGTCACCAACCAATCCAGGGTCTCCGAAGCAGGCACGACCCGTACCCGGATCATAGTCCATCCCAGATAGGCGAGATACCCGGAAATTACCCCCATCAGGGGCAGCCGCATAACCTCCATGGCTCTGACACTTTCGGTCACCAGAAACCCAAACTGTATCCCCATAGCCAGAATTACCAGCCCGGTGAACCCGATGAGTCCTGCCCTCTGGGTTCCGGGCAGGGGCAAAAGCGCAACGGCCGTTCCTCCGTAAACCAATATTCCCAGCAGATAGGAAATGCCTCCGAATAACCCTCTCAGATCCGCGGGATACACAATCAGACTTTTCAGGTAATAGCTCACCAGGGACAGAAACAATGCCCCTACCAAACAGGTATTCACAAACAAAAACAGCCCCGACAGCCTATGCCGGAGCCGATAATGGAGAATCGCCAGGGATGCAACGCCGGCAGTTCCTCCGGCCAGAAGCAGGATGTACAAAAAAAATAGTATGTGGCTCACCCGACCATCCTAGACCTGGGAACCGGCCAGGTCAATAGATTTCCCACCTCCCGGTATCAGAGGTGCTGCCCCACCCATTGCACCCGTTCTACAAGATCCCTGACGAACCGCTGGGGCTCCTGGTAACAGATGTTATGCCCTGCATCTTCATACCAGATAAACTCCTTGTGTGGGGCCTCTAACCCCTCAAAATACCGGTAGGCAATATCCTGTACGCAGGTCATATCCAGACCGCCGTGAAAAAAGAACACCGGAATCTCAAGCTCCGGAACCATCTCCTCCATATCGTAGGGCACCAGCCGGGGATACACCTGGGGGACCGCCTTCAACAGGCCCCGAATCAAATTAATCGAATCCACGAGGTTGTACTCGTCGGGGAACACCATGGACCAGAAGTCCGGCTCTCCGCCGGTGTCGGCGTTCCGGGGACTGTAGACATGGAGTTTCTGAAACAGGTAAATGTAGTTGTCCCCGTTTTGCTCGGAGTAAGGCGGCGGACCTTGGTCCTCCAGGCGTTTGACGATTTCCGTTTTCCCCAGGCTTTGGGCCCGTCCCATAAGGTACTGGTACCCGATCAAATCGTTTTCCAGGGAATTCACATGCTGGGCGACAGCAAAATACGCAGCAAATAGATCCGGCCGTTGACTGCTGGCCAAGAGCCCCAGAACGGATCCGTAGGAATGACCGGCCACATACACCTTCCTGCCGAAGCGCTGCTTCAATTGGGCGGAAAGATCAATTAGATCATCCACATAATCCTGTACGCTGATTTCTACATAATCCGCAGCCCCGTAGGACATTCCCACCCCGGGCTGGTCCCAGTGAACCACCACGAAGTGTTCCTCAAGCTCTCCAAGGTAGGTACGCACCCATCCGATCTCCGAACCGCCTGGCCCCCCGGCCAACCAGAGCAGCACCGGAGCCTGGGCATCCCGCCCCCGAATGACCACACCCTGATCCCTGCCCCTAATCTGCAGGCGCTCCAGGGATGCAATACTTCCCTCAACGACATCTCCTTGCTCATCCCTAAACTCCGGAGTTCCTGCGCACCCCGCCAAAACGAGCAAACCGACAACACCTAAGGCACGAACAAAATCCCGTTTTGCACCGCCTTGAACCCTTTTTTCTTTTAAACTCTTCATGCCCCCAGGAATACCACCTCGGGCCGGGGCACACAATTCGACCTTTGTATGAACAAGAGCCCCTAGGACGGATGTCCTAGGGGCTCTGTACTTTCGCTTCTATGGTAATTCCTCGAAACTACCCTGGCGGTTACTGGAAGGAGACCCGGCGTACGCCCTTCGCTCCCAGAATGGCCAGTACCTCACCATCCCAAAACACTCCGGCGGCAACATCGGGAAGCCCGGCGTAGAAGGGAACCTGGGTTTTCAGTCCCGTTCCATCCAGCTGGATTACCGAGCGTAACAAATCCCCCTCGGCATTCCGGGCAACAACCCTTCCCTGGGGTGATTTGGTAAACCGAACCCGGCGAAGGCCCTCTGTCCCGCTCACCAGGGTCCAGTCCGAGGCCGAAACCAATCTGGTATAGATTCCGGACTTTGCCGTATTCGATGCAGGAACGAAAACATATAACCGTTCGCTGCTGCCAGTTCCGGTTTGAATCATGTCTCCAACCTGACGGCCGGCTAGGGCCGTTCCGTTGAAGAATCCGTACCCGCTGAAGTTAGCCAGAATCGACCCTACATCAAAGGATTCCCCCTCCCCTCCGAGACTCTCAAAGGTATCCAGGTTTTCTGCAATATCCTCGTAGGTAAAGAAGAAATCGTTCAGGGGCGTGGAGACCGCCACGTAGCTTTCGCTGATGATTCCGCTCTTAATAAGGTTGGTTGATCCGAGGATGTCTTCCAGACCTTCGGTAGCACCCAAAATCTCCCCGAAGCCGATCCATGAACCGGGGGTTGCCTCCCCCTCCATGAGATAGGTTATGGCAAGGGTCTTAGAACCCTGGAGCACGGCAACTACCATGGTGTCCTCAAAGGGCTCCCGGTCCTCGGATAGTCCAGCATCGTTCAGATTCCGGGTATCAAAGAGTACCACCTCGGCCGATTCTATGCTTTGGACATCATCGGTAGACTCCAGGTTCTCCGAGAAGGAGTACAGGTATTCCCCGTTTCGAAGGGGTACGATACCCAGGTTATCTACTAATAACCATGCCTCGGGCACCCATTCTCCACTCTCCCAGGTATAGCCTCGAACAATCCCGGAAAGGGTTGCATCGCTGTTCGCGAAACTGGGTTGGGCTGAGGCTGGAGCTCCGTCCACCCAGAGGACCCCGTCCTCGCTCACCCAGTATTCCGTACCCTGTATTTCCACGCCGGAGACGAAGGCAGTATTCTTACCTGCAGCTACAATCTGAACCTTCTGCCGGTATAAGGCGGCGGTCGCCGTAGTAACCTCTCCGGCCCGGATGGTGAAGCTCACCCGGTCATACCCCACCGTAGCGCCCTCGGCATTCACCAGGCTAACAATGAGTCCGTAGGTTCCCACCGGCAGACCCTTCAGGGCAACTTCGGCCCCCTTGGCATACTCTTTTCTGGCTGCAGTTCGGGTTGTATTCTGATACCGGGTGGATTCGTTGAGGCTTAGGTAACTGCTGCCCCGTACCAAGAGCACGACCGCCTTGGTATAATCCGGTTCGGTGGCCCGGGATACAGCCCCGGCAGGGCTATCGGGAAGGGATAGCACCAGATCTCCAGAACCCCCGGGGGACTCAACCAGGGAACAACCGGTTACCACCAGCATTAGTCCCAAACCTAGTAGTGCTGATATTCGTATAATTTTTTTCATACTATTCCTCCCTCCAGGTCCACTCTACCCGGACCGTTCCGGTGGTCGGCCGGGGACTTTGGGGCCGCTGGGGTTGATCATCACCGCCCCCGGTGGTTCCGCCCCTCCCTACACTGGATGTGTCGGTGGATACATTTGAATTATCATTGAGAATCTGATCCCCCGTCCGAATGTCAGGCCTTCCGCCCCGGCGGGGCCCCGGGTTGTTTATTACAACCTGCCCTCCGGCACCAACAATGATGGTCGGGCCATCATCCTGGCCGGGTTGCTGTGGGGTTCCTGAGTCACCGGAATCACTGGGCTGTTGTTCACCCGCGCCTTCGCCCTCGCCGGGCTCACCAGAACCATCACCCTGGCCGCCGCCCTCGCCGGTACCGGAATCGCCGGAATCTCCATCATCACCCGCTCCCGGTTCCTGGGGCAGTGGAGTACCGGGTCCCGGAGCCCCTTGGGGCCGTCGGGGTGGCCCCAGACGCAGGGCCACAATCCCGGCCAGCACCTGGAGGTTAAGGCCGTTGAAATCAAACTCAGTTCCCCGGACAGAGGCGGTAGAATAGGGACTGGTTACCTCAAATTTCTGATCTATATTCCTGGAGCTGTCCACCGAAGCCCGTACAGAACCGACCCGGAGGTGTAGACTCGTGGAAACTGCTCCTTCCCGTTCAACGTATTCATCCAGAACCATTCTGGTGAGGGGTTTGATAAGAACATTGTTCGAACCCAGTTTGAGGGTGGCAGAGGAATTGAATCCCGTAGAGATGGTATCCGACAGGGCAACCACCGTACCGTTGCTCACCGGGCGCCAGGCACCATCCTGCCCACGAACCTCCACCTTGCCGGTGACATCCGTCAGCTGTCCCTCTTGGGCAAACAGCGGGGCCCCGGCAAGGAGTCCCGCAAGCATTACTAATAACACAAGTTTTTTCATACTAATCCCCCTTACTTACATGGTAAAAGAAACATCGAGGCGAAGGGCCGCTCGGACAGCCGAGACTACTGCGCCCTCCCCATCCACTACAAACGATTCTGTGTTTCCGAAAAACAAGCCTGTACCCAGGGAGATTCCAAGATCGGAAAACGGTCGGTAATTAATCATAAGATCGGCCTCAGTCCCGAGATAGTTGTGACCGTCGCCCACAACGATGTCGGTTTCAGAAACCGCCCCGAGGGTCGGCCGGATAAACCCGAAGAGCTTCAATTGCATCTGCAGCTTATCAGAGCCCAGGAACCTCAGGTTTTGGAAGGGTTTAATTCCTCCGTCCAGTTGGATAACCAGAAGGTTTGAAAAGGCCGGCGAGAAGACCATACCGAAACTCGGACCTGCTACGGGGGTAAACTGGCTTGCTGACCCCGTGCCGTTTACTCCCCAGACCGATTCGGTATCTGCATCACCGCTGGCATAACTAACCACAAGATTGTACGCCCCGCTCAGAAACTGGGGAGTAAAGAAACTCAAGCGTCCGTATAGTCCAAGGCTATGCAGGGCCGCATTTTTATAGACATCCTGGCCGTTATTGGAGAGCACCGAACCGCCCCCGTAGACCATCCCGGCATTGTAGTACAGGGTGGGAAGAATCGGCCCCCTGACTCCCAGGCCGGCGTAGAAGGTGTTAAGAGAACCGCCCTTGAATGATTGCACCGGATCGCCCTCGGTTATAAGGCTGCCGTCTTCATTTCGAATGGCGCTCTCGGGAGCCTGACCGTCCGTCAAGGCCGTCAAATCCTCCTGGATTAAGGCATGAAGGGTAATACTCTGATTTGCCAGGGGTGGGAGCGCCATCCGGACCGCCCCGATAACCCGGGGTGACCCTAAAATCTTGGTGCTGTCTCCGGCCCGGAGCAGATCAGCATAGCTCATCATGATGCCGGAAGCATTCTTGAAGACAAGCCCCGTGTATCCCAGGGTTATCCCCGTGGTCACTGCCCCGGTTTCAAACCCCAGGGAGAACCCGTCCAGTGTTCCGGAGAAAACCCGGCCCGAGGGTTCGCTATGGGCGAACCGCCCGACACGGTAGGAAAAACCATCCCCGGATTCTGAGGAATAGGTTTGCCCCGAAAGGGCCAGAGAATCGATGCTCAGGTATAGGAGGGGGTGGATCGGATCCGCTTCAGGGACATCCAGCCCGGCCGTCCAGGCACCGTTGAACCCCAGACGCAGGTCAAAGTTCAGTGCCTCGCTGGCGGATTCGTTCAGGAAAAAGGTCGCCTTGGTTGAAGGGGTAAACTCAGATTTATCGAAACGCATCCCCGTTCCGAGATCCAGGGAAAGACCGATCTCCGAGAAGGCCGGAACCCCAAGTACTAAAAGGCAGATCACTGAAAAAAGTATCCGTTTCATGATTGCCCCCCTTGGTTCTCCATGGCTGTTGCCAGGTACCGAAGCACCTGATCGCCCGACAGGGAATCCTTCCGGCCGACACTTGAATCAAGAATGGATTGGAAGACCATCTCACGGTAGGCGTAGCGGGGTCCGGGAAAGAGGGAATACATAATCCCTCCCCGTATATTGAGGGTACGCATTAATAAATAGGAGAACAACTCGGCGGTTACCATATCCTGGGGGTTGGCACCCCGGTCTACCCATCCCGCATCCTGCATATACGACAGGGCATCCTGGGGCTGAGCGGAATCTTCCAGGAGATCTCCGGCGGTGGCTAACAGGTAGGCCGCATGGGAAAGATGAACCTCATCCTGATCCAAAATCTCATCAATGACCGCATTTGACTGGGCTCCCAGGAACCCCCCAGCCAAGGCCGTGAGAAGAATTACGAGGAAATACTTTTTCATTATCTCTCCTTCGAGTATCACTATAGTATAAACTATAGCCACTTGGTACCATTTTCAATCGTCAACTCCTATAATACCCTATAATATGTGATTATAACCCTCAGAAATAAAAAGGTGGTAGGTATGAAGCTTCGAATCAAGGCCGAGTTGATCATCCCGTTCATTATTATAGGTATTGTCGCCCTCTTTGGATTTACCCGGTTTTTCTCCATGTTTGACGGCCTTACCTACAACGCCTTTCTCGGGAGCAAGGAACAGATTGCAGAGAGACCGGAGCTTATTCTGGTGGATGTTGACGACCGGGCTGTAGAGATGGCCGGCTCCTGGCCCATGCGGCGTTCTATCTTCGGCAGGGCCCTGCTGGTCATGCGGGAACTCGGGGCCAGAACCGCGGTTTTTGATATTGAGTACGTTGACGCCAGTCAGCGGGGAATCAACGCAGACTACCTGGACACCGAGCTGCCGCGGATCTTCAACCATGAGTTTGAAAGCCTGCAGTCCAATACCCGGGCGCTCATCGAGGCCTTGAGCCAGGGGTATATTCCCCCGGAAGATGCCCAGGAGTACCTGCCCGATCTGCGGGCGGATGCCCAGAACCGTAAAGAAACTCTCTTAAAGAGCATCGAAGGGGTGGTGATTGATAATGACGAGTATCTTGGTAGGGCGGCAGCCTTCTTCCAGGATTCATTCTTCACGATTAATATGTTCAACATACCCACGCCGGTCCTTCCCGAGGACGAAGAACTGGCATTCCTTATCGAAACATCCATTCCCCTGGAGGGAATTACAGTGGTGGATGATTCCCGGATTCCCCGGCGGAACAGCATGAATCCCACCATCTATCCGGTTCTGAGCCGGGCCGCGGGAGCTGGATTTCCTAACGTTATCATCGATTCCGACGGCATCCGCCGGCGGATTAATCTCATCTACAAATTCCAGGACCGCTACTACGGACAGCTGGCCTTCCGCCCCCTCCTGGACTACCTGGGAAACCCGGAAATCACCATCTATAAGGATAAAATCGTCCTCTCGGCTGTGAAGGATCCCCGGGGCAGCCTGGGGGAAACCGTTACCATTCCCCTGGCCCCCGACGGCACCATGCTCATAAACTGGCTTCACACCCCCTACGTGGAAAGCTTTACCCACCTTCCCTTCGGAGAGTTGATGCTGCACGATCAGCTCTTTACCCTGCTCATCAGGAACCTTGACGCCCGCAGGGATTGGGGCTATCTCCAGGCTCATCAGGGGCAGACCCCCCTGGGGGATTTCCTGAATTATTGGCACAGCCTCATTCTGGAGATGGAATCCGCCCCGGACCAGCTGGACGCCCAGGGCGTGTATGAGATTCGGGAACAGTTCCTCGCCGAGGTAGCCAGCCTGCTCCAGCCCGAAACGCGCCGGGCTCTGGAGTCCAGCATCGAGGAGGTTTACGCAGCGGGGAATCTACCAGAAGAGGATTATCAGGTTCTCCGCCAGGATATTCCCCAGTGGTTTGAGGCTACCGCTGAGGTTCTAAGGGATTTAAATGCCTCCCGCCAGCGCTTAACCGAATACCTGGACGGTGCATTCGCCATCATCGGTCACACCGCCACGGCGACCACCGATATCGGGGTGAACCCCTTCCACGGCGAATACATGAACGTCGGTACCCACGCGTCCATAGCCAATACTATTTTGAACAACCGCTTCTTAGACCAGACACCGGATTGGGTCGGACTACTTATTGCCGCCCTGATCTGTATTCCCTACGGGATCGTTGCATCGAATCTGGATTCCAAAAAAATCCTGATCCTGGGAATCATCCTTCTGACCATCCTGGTGGTGGCCCTGCTGGTATTCTTTATCCTGACGGGCATCTACCCCGATAGCGCCCGGGTGATTCTGGCCTTCTTCCTGACCTTCATTACCACCAGCATCGTGAAGTTTTTCTCCACAGAGCGCGAGAAGAGCTTCCTGCGGAAGGCCTTTTCCCACTACCTGTCAACGGATGTTATTAAGGAGATTGTATCAAATCCCGAACGCCTGAAGCTCGGGGGAGATAAAAAGGTGCTCACGGCCATATTCACCGATGTACGGGGGTTCTCCACTATCTCCGAGAAACTTGACCCCGTGGATCTGGTTAAGCTCCTGAACCGCTACCTGGGTGCCATGAGCGATATCATCCTGGATATGAACGGAACCATCGATAAATACGAGGGAGACGCCATTATCTCCTTCTTCGGCGCCCCCATTGATATTCCCGATCATGCGGACCGGGCCTGCCTCTCCGCAGTACGGATGAAACGCCTGGAGCAACAACTAAACCAGGAATTTCAAGCCCAGGGTATGAGCCCGGACCATCTCCTGACCCGGATCGGTATAAACACCGGTGAAATGGTAGTGGGTAACATGGGAACCGAAAAGAAGATGGACTACACCATCATGGGGAACCACGTGAACCTGGCCGCCCGGTTAGAGGGGGTAAATAAGCTTTACGGCACCTGGATCCTTACCAGCGAAGCCACCAAGACTGCATGCACTTCCGACCTAGTGTTCCGAAAACTGGACCGAGTCCGGGTAGTGGGCATTAAGGAACCCGTCCGCCTCTACGAGGTAGTGGAGGAACGGGACCACCTCGACGGCCAGCTGTCCGAGATTCTCCCGGCATACCATAGGGCCTTCGACCTCTTTGAAGCCAAGGACTGGGAGGCCGCCCGGAAGGGGTTCGCCCAGATCCTATCCAAGGCCCCGGAAGACGGCCCGAGCAAGCTGTACCTGGAACGCTGTGAAAAATTCATCTCCTCCCCACCGAAGGCTGACTGGGACGGGGTTTTCAACATGACAACCAAGTAGGCGTTCAAAAAGGCCGGTTGCAAAAGGGTGCACCATTTCATCACAGTTACACTACCCTAGGTAGAATCGTGGGTAGCGGCGCTGTACCTGGTGTGGTTTACAACCTTGTGCGCACTAGGATCCTGTTTCGAACTACCTACCGGAGAAACCAGATCCGGATGCCCCGAAGGTAGGAGGATCCTGGTATCCGGGCTCAGGGCTCAGGGCTCAGGGCTCAGGGCTCAGGGCTCAGGGCTCAGGGCACATAAAAACCGGGTTCACCCAAGGGTGGCACCCGGTTTTTGTACCCGCACATGGGAGGAAGAGAGACCCCCGGACAACCGATGGCCCGGCGGCGGTCTCTACAGACCCGCTGAGGACTAGAACTGGAGCCGTAAGCCGATGTTCAGACCTACCCGGTTGAGTTTCAGGTTATCCAGATTGGCAAAATCCCCGGCGAAGAGGTTTCCTGCATCGGTCAGATCTATCTCCGGGCGTTGGAGGTCGAAGACCAGCCCGAGATGAATGACCGGTACAAAGAGGTTAATCTCCATACCTGTGGTAAATACCAGGGAGGATGCAGCGGTGTTCCGGGCGATTCCCGGGGCGAAGGAGCTCTCCTCGCCGGCTACATCGGCGGTAAGATCCGAGGTTACATCAATTGTACGGACCTGATACCGGGGGGAAATCTTCAGGAAGGGCGTAAGAAAAAGCAGCTGTTTTGACACATGGAGATCCAGACCGAAGGTATGGGCGTTGGCTACCGTCGAGATGCCGCCCCCGAACACCAGTTCCTGGCCGCTAAAATCGATAGGCTCCAGTCCGAGGCCGCCGAGGTCGAAGCCGGCGGAAAAATGGTTGAAGCCGTACACTGCGCCGATGGACAGACCCGGCGCAAACCCCCGGTCCTGTACCAGGGTCCGGCGCACCTGAACACTGCCGCCGATCATCTGCAGGCTGACCGCTTCCCCAATGGTGGGATCTACTGCATTCAGAATCACCTTGGTCAACCCTGCGGGCATAATCATCGTCCTGGCATGAAGCTCCAGATCCGCGGGCAGCTTGAATCCGAACTGAACCATGGAAAGATTCGGGTAGGCCATGAGCTTCTGGGCAAAGCTCAGAATATCCTCGTTCTCCCCTAAGGCTTGTTCCAGGATCGTAGGCACCGGTACATCAAAGCGCCAGGTTTCGCTCTCTGCATCCGGAAGGTTTAGCAAACCGGTTCCAAATGTAACCCCGAGGGGAGGCAGCAGGCTTATATAAAAACTCCGGTTGCCCAGGGTTGCCTGGCCCATGATATTCCCTGAGGTCTGACTCAGGAGCATGGAATTCTCAACCCCCGAGGCTATAGAATCAAATACGGTACTAAAATCCTCTTCTAAGGGAGTAAGGTTTATAGCACCGCTCTGGGCGGAGAGTCCCGCAGCTCCCAGGGAAAGTATAAGGATCAAGGGTAAAAGTCGTTTCATATCTAAGGCCCCTTCTATATATGATACATGATTATCACTGAATATATCAGTTTCAACTCACTTTTCCCTGTATTCTAATGTATTATGGGTACTATGGCTCGAAAACTATGCATAATCCTGGCAATTTTAGTTACCTTTTTCAGTCCCCTGATGGCGGGGCCTCAGAATGAATCCGTCACCCTGCCTTCCGCCGTCCCGGCCGGGCGGGAACCGGACCTGGATGGTGACAGCCTCGGGGAATCCCTGAGGCGGCTTTCCTCCCCGGAAATGGAGGGTCGCCTAACCGGGAGCGCTGGCAATGCCCGGGCAGGTCGGTGGCTTGCCGAGGAACTTTCCAAGGCTGGGCTGAAGCCCCTGCCCGGCCGTGGGGATTTTTATCTTCCCTACCCTCAGCCCGTTCTCCGGGAGAGGACGCCGAGCGTGGTGGAGATTTTTCCCAAGGGTTCGGGTGCCGGGACCAGTCTGTCCGCCGGAGTGGATTACCAGGTGCTGGTCCGCAAGGGCGTCCGGCTGAGGGCAGATATTGAGGCCCGGGTCGTCACCCTGGAAGCCTCCTCAGTCAGTCCGGGGTGGGTTCGGGAGAACCGGGATGCGGTACTACTCATCCACGCCCGTGACTTTGAGGCCATTGTCCACAATACACCGGTCATGCAGGCCCTCTTCCATGAGGAACACAGCCCGAGAGGAATCATCTTGGCCATGCCCGCGGGTATGAACAGCCTTCCCCGGGGGGTGTTTTTAACCGAAGAGTCCTATCCCGAGGTTGGTCCGGTTTTTATCCAGGTAAGCCACCGAGCCTCCGAGGTATTCTCCCAGGGGGAAGGAACCAGGGTCCGGATATCCGTGCATCAGGAGGTCGCGGTGCAAGAGGCGGTAAATATTGGAGGGGCCATACCCGGGGGAGACGGGGATCTGCCGCCGATCATCCTGTCGGCTCATTTCGACGGTCAGGGCCGGCTCGGCTCTGAGGTTTTGTATCCCGGGGCTATCGATAACGCCTCGGGAACCGCCCTGGTGCTGGAGTTGGCGCGAAGCCTTTCAGAAAACCGTGCCGGAGTGGGCAAGTCCTCCGGGAATGATTTACCGAGCCGTCCGGTTTGGATTCTCTTTTTTAACGGGGAGGAACAGGGGCTGCTGGGGTCCCGGGCCTTTGCCGGAGCGCTGGCAGGACGGGCAGGACCCGGTGTATGGGTCGTAAACATCGATATGGTGGCCCATTCCAACAAGACCGCCCTAACCCTGGCATCGGCCCCGGGTTCCGGGGAATTGCTTCGGGAGCTCACGGCGGCTCTGACCCCACCCCTGGCAGATCTGTCTATGGCGCTGAACACCATGGAAGGCGGACTAAGCGACCATGGGAGCTTCGGCTCGGAGAGTCCCGTACCCGGAAGCCAAGCCGTAACCCTGGTGCAGGCCCCCTATCCGGGAATGCACAGCCCCCAGGATATCCCCGGAAATCTGAAGCCCGGGGTTGCCCGGGCACTCTTTTTAGCCCTGGTACAGTGGATGAACCAATGATATCCCCGGCAGGGTTCCAACGGACCGGGGAGTGGATTAGAATCCTTCAAAAACCAGACCAGTTTGCTATACTATAACCACAGAAGGGAGCGAATCATGCAGTACAAAACGCCGGGAGCCTACATACTCCAAACCGATGCAGAACGCCGGCCGGCCCTAGAGAGATTGCGCGATACAATCAACCAGAATATTCCCCAAGGGTTCCAGGAGACCATCCAGTACAATATGATCAGCTGGGTGATTCCCCTGAGCCGCTATCCCCAGGGGTACCATTGCACCCCCCATACCCCCCTTCCCTTTTTGAGTATTGCCGTGCAGAAACATTATTTGGCAATGTACCACTCAGGGCTGTTTATGGACCCCGGGCTCTATGACTGGTTTGTGGGTGAGTATCAGAAGCTGGGGTACAAGCATAAGATTAACATGGGCAAAAGCTGCGTGCGCTTTAAGTACCTAGACGAGATCCCCTATGACCTCATAGGAGAACTCATGTCCCGGATAAGCGTGGATCAGTTCATTGCCCGATACGAGGCCGGCCGTTCGATTCGGTAGGCGGACCAGACGACAGCCGGGACTGTATTTCTTCTTTTATCCGGGTGATTGTACGGCTTCGATGGAGGTAGAGCCGGCGGTATATGTAGCGTGCCAGGCCGTAGGAACCGGCCAGGGCCGCCAGGGGAAACACCGCGGCGAAGAGGGCTGATCCCAGGGCGCCGATTCCGACCCCGAACCCAACACCGAAGCCGACCCCGCCTCCGAAACCACCGATAATACCTCCGAACACCCCACCCGCGCTCTGTCCCATATCCTGGGTAAACCGTACCAGGGTGCTTTCCTGGGCCAGACTGACATCAACCTTCAAAATATCCGAGACGATGCCCTGACCGCCCGAAACGACGGGGGCATTACTCTGCCAGAGCAATCCCACAGCGCTTATTTGACCCGAGCCCCCCTGGGGTACCGCCATGGAAAGCAGGCGGCTGAGCTGTTCAAGATCCTCGGTTGTGAGCCGCCGGGGAAGTACGAGGTAGTCGTCCAGCCGGGGGGGACTTCCCAGAAGCCGGCGGCCCAGGGAGTGGCTTGAACCCTTAGAGCCCCCGTAGCGGTACATGAGCATAGCCTGTTCCAACACCCCCGGGGCAATACCCAGCTCTTTTGCCATACCCTGAAGCTCCTGAACACTGACCTGGTCCAGGGATCCCGATAAAAGAGAATCCGAGGAGGTGCGGAGTTGTTTCTCCTGGATTTCCAGGGCCTTTAGGAGAATGGGTTTAATGTCGTCCTCAGGAATGAACTGTCTGCTCATGACAGGTAAAAGCTACCCGGCTGGGGGCGGGTTGTCAATCCAAGGATCTCCTAGGGGGTTGCCCGAGTTCAGGCCCCAGGGATAGCGCCGGCCATATTCTTACGTCCCGGTGGCAGGGACTTTAGACTTGGGACTGGGCATCACAATCACCATTGACATGACTATATGACTGTTTTATATTTTTAGTCACGATTAAAAGGGGGGATTCCAATGCCCAGGGGATTTGATGCCAGGGAGCAAAAAGAGATCATCGGAAGGCTGTATGAGGCGGGAGAGGAGGCCTTCAGCCGGACCGATTTTGCAAAGGTGAGTGTGGATGAGCTGGTGGGCCCTGCGGGCATTTCCAAGGGGGCATTCTACCGGTTTTTTGAGTCCAAGGAGCATTTTTACTTCGCCTTGACCCAGCAGGTGGAGGTCCGGGAGAAACAGCGGATTGCGGTCAGGCTGGAGCGTGCCTGGGATGAGCTGTCCTTAAAGCAGGCCCTGGAGTACTTTTTTTTATGGCAGTTTGAGTTGATTGAACAGCATCCCCTCTTTGAACGGGCCCTGGACCCCGCCCTGTTGGAGCGGATTATCAGGAAGCTCGGGCGGCAGGCATACCAGGAACGGATGGCCGAAGATGAGGCCTTCTGGAAGGACTGGATTGGCCGGTTCGCCGGGAAGGGCATGGTTCAGGATGAGGCTGTGCTGGCCAGAGCCTTTGAGGCGGTTAAGAATCTGATTTATCTGGTATTGCACCGCCGGGATATCGGCCCGGGATGGAAGAATACCCTGGTCTACCTGGTAGACAGGATATCCGAGGACCTTCTGCCCAAGAATAGGGAGGAATAATATGATTTCGGTTTCTCATTTATCGTACCGCTATCCCGGGAGCCCGGAACAGACCCTGAGCGATCTGAGTTTTGCCGTTCCTCCGGGGAGGATCTACGGGTTTTTAGGGCCCTCCGGAGCTGGGAAGAGCACGACCCAAAAAATACTCTACGGGGTGCTGAAGGGGTACAGCGGCGGGGTGAAAATCCTGGACAGGGACCTGGAACACTGGTCCCGGAGGGTGTATGAGGTCCTGGGGGTGGCCCTGGAGTTTCCCCGGTTCTACGAGCGGCTCTCCGCCAGGGATAACCTAACCTATTACCGGCTCTTTTATTCCGCATCGGCGGATCGGGGTCCCGAACTCATGGAATACCTCGGGCTGAAGAAGGATATGGACAGGCCCGTGGAAGAGTTTTCCAAGGGGATGAAGATGCGGTTGAACCTGGTCCGGGCGCTCCAGCACGATCCCCAGGTGCTTTTTTTAGATGAACCTACCTCGGGGCTGGATCCCATCCATGCTTCAGCCGTGAAGGATCTGCTGCGCCGGGAGGCTGAGGGCGGGAAAACGGTGTTTCTTACTACCCATAATATGGGCCTTGCTCAGGATGTGTGCCACGAGGTGGGGTTTTTGGTAGACGGCCGGATAGCGGCATCGGCTGCTCCGGATGAGCTGCGGCGGCGGCATAAGACCGGACTGGTTCGAGTGGAGATTACAGCCCGGCATGGTGAGAACACGGATCTGCTATCCCGGGAATTTCCCCTGGAGAACCTGGCTGGGAACCAGGAGTTCCTGGGGTTCTTGGCTGCCGGGCGGGTTGAACGGATCCGTAGTCTGGAACCGAACCTTGAAGAGATCTTTTTAACTACCACGGGAAGGAGCCTCCATGAATCATCTGGGGAATAGGGAGGATGGATTGTCCCGTGCCCCGGGGCCGTGGTTGGACCGTCCGTTTTGGAAGCTGTTTGGTATGGAACTCCAGGTACTCTGGAAAAACGGCCTGCCCCAGGTGTACGGGGTGGTGGCGGCCATGATGGTGGGGATTTTATCTCTGATGCCAGCCTCGGCTCAAGCCTATGTGCTGCCGGTGTTTTTGTTCATGGATCCGGCTACCCTGGGGATGTTCTTTATTCCCTCTCAACTGCTTCTGCTGAAGGATAGCCGGGTGCTTGCCACCTACCTGTTTTTGCCCCGGGATGTCAGGGTGATTTTCCGGGCGAAGATCCTGGTGTATACCCTGCTGTCTGTCGGGTCGTCCCTGGTAATCGGGGTACTGGGAGGCTGGCCGGTTCAGACCCTGGTGGTGCTGCCCTGGCTTCTGGGGGTGAACTGGCTGCTTACCATTCTGGGGGTAGCCATCGGGTTGAGGATCCGTTCGCTGAATCAGTTGTTTCTGATCCTGCCCCTGGTTCTCATTGCCCTGATTTCCGGGCTGCTGTATCTGCTGCCCGGGGCCGGATCGGAGTGGTGGCTGCTGCATCCCTTCCGGGGATTCAGCTATCCCTTCATGGCGCCCTGGCTGGGCGCCCAGGCACTGGACCTGGGTATTTCGTTCGGGTGGACCACGGCGGTAGGAGGGCTGATTCTGGGATTCTACTCCCGCACCTGGAAGCACCTTCTGAGCCAGGCGGGAAGGGGGGCGCTCCATGAATAGGGACAAGCTGCGGGTTTCCGGAGAACGGGGAATCCGGATGGGGGGCTGGAGTCAGGGTGTTGTCCTGGAGGGAAAAAAGTGGTTAAAAAATCCCCTGTACCTGTTCTTTCTAGTCCTGCCCTTGTTCATCATGGTACTGTTTGCAGTAGTCTGGCCCCTGGCGGAGAGGCTGGTTGCAAGCCGTTGGGGCTTCGATCTGCAGCCCTACCGGAGCTGGCTGGGGCTCGCCATGCTCTACATGATTCCCCAGCTCTTGGGTATGCCCCTGGGGTTCCGGCTTCTGGAAGAAAAGGATCAGGGTACCTTGGGTGTGTTCTTGGTTCTGCCCCGGGGGGCCGGATGGTACGTGGGTATGCTGCTTCTGGGGCTGGCTGGATTGTCGGTGCTCTTTGTCCTGGGACTGATGCCCCTGATCCTGGCACCCCATCTCCGGGGCTGGTCCTGGGGCGTCCATGGGTTAGCCGCCGGTATGGCGGGCCTGGAGACCTGTATTTTCGCTATGTGTATCTCCGCCCTGGCACGGGACAAGGTGGAGGGTATGACCGTGGGAAAGGGACTGTCCCTGGTTACTATGCTTCCTCTGTTGGTTTTTTTGGTTCCCGGCCGCTTCTCCGGAATCGATGTTGTGTGGCTGGCTGGGTTGACCCCGTGGTTCTGGCCCGCCGCATTATTGCTCCTGGACCTGCCGGGGCCGGAGTGGATCTGGTGGGTAACCGGCTTTGGGGTTCATGGGATTTGGCTGGGAGGTTTGCTGCGCCGGGAATTGAACCGAATCGGACGGGGTTTGTAGGAGAAGGGGGCATGGGAATCACCATAGAAAATTACTCAGGATTGCCCTTCTGCTCAGGACGGAACCGTAAAAGTGGGGTACTCTTAGGACATGATTTCCTATTCACGCCTTGAGACCGAGAGCTTTCCCGTGTTTTTGCAGAGTCAGGAACTGCAAAGCTATTTTGTGGGGGTGATGGCCCTCCAGGGAGGGCAGATTCAGATAAACCTGCAGGAGCGCAGTGAGTTTACGGATAAACCCAAGGGCACACCCCGGACCTTGCGGATTGCCTACCAGGATATTCAATCCCTGGATTTTAAACGCGGGATATTCCGGGACAAGCTGCGGATTGAGATCACCAACCCGGACCTGCTCCAGGGAATAGCCACAGCCCAGAGCAACCAGCTGGTTCTGCTGGTTAAAAAGCGCTACCGCCCGGCTCTGAAGGCCAAAATTGAGGCCCTGGTCAATCTGCTTCTGGATGCGGATATCCAAACGGAGAGTCAGGTGGAGGCCGAATCCCGCGGTCGATTACAAAACGGCTTAGACAATTAACCCATGAACACTGGAACATTGATCCTGAGGCAGGACTCTCGGTTTATTCATCGGGAATCTCCGTATCTGCCTATGATACGGCGGTTTTCCGTTGCGTAGAGAGGAACTGTTGATCAAGGAAGAGGCGAAGGAGTATCAATGACGAAGACAACATCACCCGCGGTCCGCCTGAGCGGCCTGCGGAAGTCATACGGTTCCCTGGAGGTTCTCAAGGGAATTGATTTGGAAATCCCCCGGGGATCCATTTATGCCCTCCTGGGCCCCAACGGTGCGGGAAAGACCACTACCATTCGGATCCTTGCCACCCTTCTGGGATTTCAAGCCGGCAGGGTGGAGGTCCTGGGCCATACCCTTCCCCGGGATAAGGCTCTGGTCCGCCGCCGGATTTCCCTGGCAGGACAGTATGCGTCCATGGACGAAGACCTTACCGGAAGGGAGAACCTCATCCTTCTGGGACGGCTTCTGGGTTTCCGGAAAACCACCGCAGCCCAGAGGGCCGACCAAATTCTTCGGGCCTTTACCCTGGATGATGCTGCCCAGAGGCTTGTAAAAAACTACTCCGGGGGTATGCGCCGCAAGCTGGATATTGCGGCCAGCCTGATTGTAACCCCCGACCTGCTCTTTCTCGATGAGCCCACCACCGGCTTGGATCCCCATAACAGGAACGAGATCTGGGACGTGGTGCGCAGGTTAGCCGGTGCGGGGACTACCGTCCTACTCACCACCCAGTACCTCGACGAAGCCGATCAGCTCGCCCAGGGTATTGGGGTAATTAACCATGGCCGGGTTATCGCTCAGGGCACCCCCCGGGAGCTCAAAAAGGCCGTGGGAGAAGGCACCCTGCATCTACGGTTCGATGGGGAGTCCCAGGCGGCCCGGGCCACGGAGGCCATACCGGCAATCCTCCGGGAACTGGGCATCTCCGGTGAGCTACTGCCCTCCGCGAGTCCCAGACAGCTCCAGGCGGCCATGCCGAGTCCTGAGTCGGCCCTGGGGGTTCTCAGGGGGCTGCAGGACCGGGGGCTAACCCCGGGGGAATTCTCCCTGGGGCATCCCAGCCTGGACGAGGTTTTTCTGGCACTAACCGGAAAACCGGCTGAGGCAGAGGAACCGGCGGCGACCAAGGAACCGGCGGCGACCAAGGAACCGGCGGCGACCAAGGAA